>JBDGZR010000049.1:0-17209 GCA_039588495.1 Gemmatimonadota bacterium
CTTCACATCGACGCGCAGATCGGGGTGGCCATGTATCCCGATCATGCCCCGGACTTCGAGGGTCTTCTGGCCGCCGCGGACCGCGCCATGTACCGCACCAAGATCGACGGCAACCCGGGGATCGAGGTCTATTCAGTCTCGATGGATGAATCGTTTCCCGACGAGATCTCCGAGGAGGAGGAGCTTCGCGAGGCCCTCGAGAACGAGCAACTCTCTCTCCACTACCAGCCCGTCTTCAAGCTCGCCGATGGCGAGCTCGTCGGCGCCGAGGCCCTGGTCCGCTGGGATCACCCGTCACGCGGTCTCCTGGAGGCGAGCGAGTTCATCCGCACCGCCGAGCGAGGCGGCGTCATCCGGTCGCTCGACAGGTGGGTGCTGGAGGAGGCACTCGCACAGGCGATCCGGTGGGAGAAGTGCGAGCTTCCCGAGTGGATCTCGGTCAACCAGTCGATTCAGACTCTTCGAGACCCGGAAGCGACGAGCTTCGTGCAGCAGCTATTGGACCAGTCTCCGGTACCACCCGGCCGTCTCGTTCTCGAGGTCAACGAAGGACTCGCCGTCAACAGCCCCGAGACCGTGACGGCCCGGCTCGAGAAACTGAGGGAGATGGGAATCCGGATCGCCTTGGACGACTTCGGCACGGGGCAGTCGACGCTCGCCTACATCAAGCACTTCCCGGCCGACATCATCAAGCTCGACGGCTTCTTCGTACACGATCTGGGCACCAACTACGACAGCCGCAATCTCGCGCAGGCGATCATCCAGATGGGCCAGGCACTGGGAGTGACGATCATCGCCGAAAAAGTCGAGACGGAGGCTCAGTGCGACTGGTTGAGGTCGGCGGGGTGTGACAACGTCCAGGGATACTACACCGGTCGACCCGTACCTGCCGATGACTTCATGGAGAGCGTCCGGGAGCGACCTGCAATCCCGAGGAATGCCACTCCCTCAGCCTGATTCACAGACGGAGAGGAGAGCCCTCTACCGCGGCCGCCTCATCACGGTCATGCGGTCGCTCAAACGTCCTGGATCGCCTCCTGTACCTTTTCCGCCACTTCCGGAGTCACCTCCTCGATCCCGTGAGCCGTTCGGGCGTGCGCGACCACGAGCTCCATAAGCTCCTCTTCGGTCTCGGCCCATGCCGTGTAATCACAGCCGGGAACGACATCGGCACAGCGCATCTGCTTGGCCATCGATACCTCCCTCGCGGGTGAGCGGGTGGGCGACTCGCCGGACGCCCTCGCCTGGCGGTTCGCAATATAGGCGGTTCTCCCAAGGCCCGCGCACCAAACCCCGCCAGCACCGACAGGTCAAGAAAAGGCCCCGGCGCCAGTTGGCGCCGGGGCCTGCAGCCAAGTACCGGATCACACGCGTTTCGGAACCGGAAAGCTCGGCCCCGTTCCGCCGATCCAGGCTCGATCAGCTCATGCTGGCCTTGGCCATGGCATCCTTCCGCACGAGGGCGAAGCCGACGGAGTTGAAGTTGAAGTTCGCCACCTCGGTGAACAGCCGCTTCGCCTCTTCGGCGTTACCCGCACCCTCCTGGGCCGAAGCAAGCAGATACTTGACGTAAATGCTGCCGGGATTGGCCTGCTCGAGGTGCGTGATCGCCTCAGCGAAATTCCCCTGCTTGAGGGCGATCTCACCGAGAAGCTGGTGGTACCCCTGGAATCGCGTCGGGCTGCGTACGGGATCCTGGAGCACCTTGTGCTCTTCGAGCGTCGCAGTCGCCGCGTCGATCTCACCCATCCAGGCGGCGGCCCGCGCTTTCCACCACAGTCGGGTCGCTTCCTGGCCTCGGGTGAAATTGGCATCGTTGACCAGCTCGATGTTCTGCTGCCGAACGCCCTCCAGCCCTGCGAGAATCTTCTTCAGCCCGTCGAACATCTCGTGATGCAGGGCGATGGACGCCGCCTGGTTGAGCGCGAACATCTGGATCGAAATCTTCTGGTCCTCACGAACGTCGAGCTCGCCAGCTCCCTCGGCGATAGCGACGAGCTCCGCGATCGCGTCGGCGGGCGCGCCGGCGTGCAGCGCTACGAACGCGCGGTAGACAGCGTAGGTGCCCTTGTTGAAATTGCTGGCGTTCTCGATCCCGATGTCGTAATCGCCACGCGCCTCGTCGAAATTGCCGAGGAAGGAGTTGATGTGGCCCTTCTTCAGGGCCGCCACCCCGAGCCCCGGATCCTTCTCCAGAGCGCTCGAATACGAGGCCCGAGCGGTCTCGAGCTCACCCATCGCTCGATAGGTGTCGCCGAGGAACTCGTAGCCCTTCGCCTCTTCGGGCATCAGCGCCACGAAGTGCTCGAAATGCTCCTTCGCCTTGGCGAAGTCCCGCGGCTCCTGGAACAGGTAGTCGAAGCCGATCGCGGAGTGGGCGGCATACATGTTGGGGTCGAGCTCGAGCGCCTTCGTGAAGGCCTGGCGCGCCGCCGCGTTCTCCTGTCGTCCGGAGAGGACGCCGCCCAGGTTGAGCCACGCGCGCGGGCTGGCTGGATACGTCTCCGCGAGAGCCTTGGAGATCTCCAGGGCCTTGTCGTTATCCGAGTCCGTGAACGCGGCGCCCACCTCGATGAGCATCTTCTCGCCGTCGCTTGCATGGACAACGTGCTCCATCGCCTTCTCGACGTTCCGGTTGAACTCCTCGGCCGTCGCCCCTGTGAACGCGATGTTCAGGTAGGCGTAAGCAAATGTCGGATCCTTCTCGACGGCGGCGCGGAAGAGCTCGTTCGCTTCCTGCGGACGTGCCACGTCCGACAGCTCCTGGCCGGCCAGAAAGTCTACCCTGGCCGCCTCGTTGGCGGTCGTGATCGGAATCTCGGTGATCTCGGCCGACGCGAGAGCTTGCTGCTCCCCGCTGTCGGCCGCGTCGGGCTGCTGCGCGCACGCGCCCGCAATCGCGAGGACGCCAGCGAACAGTATTACCTTGCTGGGGGACTGCATGTGATCTCCTCCTGTGGCTCAATCAACGAGGGGTGTGAAACAGAAACATCTGAGTCGGCACGCACCACGACACCACTGGAAATGGCCGGTGGGCAGAGCGCGTCAAGGGCGATCTCTGAGGCTAAAATACGGCTTGTTATGAAGTTACAACTCCATCCGATGCGGCAGACCTCAACGTGGAACGCTCCACGCTAACTGGAGCGTTCCGAACCGTCAATCCCCAGGGGTCTCAGCTGCCGGCCGCCGCTCCGACCCGGGCCCCCGCCCGCAGCTCCTCCACGAGCCGGTCGGCCCCATAGATCACGCGCAGCGCTTCGAGAATGCCGCGCGAGTCTACAGCCACCGTTCGGGCGCTCTCGGTGAGGAAAATATACTCGCCGGAGAGGCTCTCGATGTTGCCGTCGAAGGCCAGTCCCACGACCTCCAGATTCTGGTTCAGCACCGGCGAGCCCGAGTTCCCCCCGATGATGTCCGCGGTGCTCACGAAGTTCAGCGGCGTCGACAGGTCAAACGATTCCGGCGGATCGACCCAACGCTCGGGCAGGGCCCACTCTCCCTCTCCCTCTCCCCCGCCCTCGCCATGGGAGTAGTAGCGGTTATAGAGGCCGAAGTAGGTGGTGTAGACGGGAGCGACCGTTCCGTTGTACGCGTAGGACTCGACGACCCCGTCCGCGATCCGGAGCGAGAAGGTTGCGTCCGGGGGAACGTCGCTGCCGTAAACCTCGAACCGCGCCCTGCCCAGAGCCACCGTGATCTCGTCCTCCTCGGGCGAGAGCTCGGACAGGCGTTGCTGGAACGGCGCGAACTCGCCGAGCAGGGCGGTGAACATCTGGATCGCCGGATCGTTCATGGACAGGGTGCCGTTCGTGACCGCGTCGGCTGTCCACGCCGAGTCGGCCAGCACCGAGCCATTCACCACGACCGCGGCCGCGCCCTCCGGCGTCCGGCCGGCCAGGAGGCGCTGGACCATCTCGTTGGACTCGCCGTAGCTGGCGATGAGATCGTTCAGACGCGCCTCGATCAGAATCTCCTGAAGCGCGTTGGGCTGCTGGGGCACCCCCAGTAACTCCGACCTGAACTCCTCGATCTGCTCCGGAGAGGCCTCCCTCTGCTGTGCGATCAGGTACTGGAAGGCCCAGATGGCGCGCACGAGTGGGGCGGATCCGTACTCGGGCGACTCGAGTCCCAAGAAGGCGCCATAGCCGGAGGCGATCGCCCGCTTATCGGTCTGGATCTCCGCCATCCGGGCGGCGAGACCGCCGTATTCGCTCGCGAGCGTCGGCTCGGCCTCCAGGGCCGTCTGGAAGTTGCTCTCGGCGTCACGTCTCTTCGCCAGGATCACCGGATCGTAGAGGCCGGAGATGATCCCCGTGTAGGCTTTCTGCGAGTTGAGAAGGCTGAAGATGTCGTTGCGGATGTCGAGCGCTTCCGCCGTCTCCGGATCCATCTCGTAGTACTCCTGAAGCGCCTCGACGCGGCGATTGATGAACTCGAGCACCGCCCGATCGGAGACGTCCCGCCGAAACTCGAGCTCGGCGACGGTCTGGATTCGGCTCGTAGAGCCGGGATTGCCAACGACGAAGATGAGGTCGCCGGCGCTCGCGCCCTCCTCGCTCCACGGGAAGAAGGCGTCGCTCGTATCCAGCGGCTTTCCATCTTCGTATACGCGGAAAAAGCTGAAGTCGAGCGAATAGCGTGGGTAGGTGAAGTTGTCGGGATCTCCGCCGAAGTGGCCCATCTGGAGCTCCGGGGCCATGACGAGGCGGACATCCGTGTAGCGTCGGAAGATGTAGGCCGAGTACCGCCCGCCGTTGTAGAGGGAGATCATCTCGACCGCGTGGCCGCCCTCCTCTCCCCCGAACTCCTCGAGGATACTGGCCTCGACTTCCTCGAGCTTCGATTCCCGAGCCGCCGCTCGCTCCTCGTCGGCCTCGATACCGTCCATCGCGCTGTGGATCTCATCCGTCACATCCCGGATGTCGACCAGCCGATCGGCCTCGAACCCCTCGACCGGCCGTTCATCCTCCAGCGTCTTCGCGAAGAAGCCGTCGTCGAGCAGTGTCTCCCCTTCCCGCTTGACGGCCGAGACGTGCTCTCGCGCGCAGTGATGGTTGGTCGCCACGAGTCCTTCGGGAGAGACGAAGGAGGCCGAACAGCTCGGTATTCGCAGCGCACCCAACCTCGCCCGCCGGAACCAGGCTGAGTCCGGCGCGAAGTCGTAGGCTTCACTCAGGTAGGACGTGGGCGGGTACTCGAAGGTCCACATCCGCCCATTGTCGAAGCGGCCGGCGCGTACCGTATCCATGTCGACCCCGAACGGGGAGGCCCCCTGCCCCACCGCCGCGTCGGCAGCCCACATTCCCAGAGCGAGGCAGACGATCACGGCCCGGACGGCCGTCGGGGTGAATTCGCGTGTCCATCGCACGAGCTGTCGCCGCGGGTTGCTCACGTCCTCTTCTCCTTCTGCCGCCGGCGCATCATCGCCTAGCGAGCACCTGATCTCTCTGGAAGTCTGGAGCCGTCGTGACGGCCCCGCACCACGCGCGCATAAACTGTTGCCCGAGGGCTCTTCGGAAAAGGCCGCATCCGCCGACGTCGCGAGAATTGCGCAACCCGTTCGGTCTCCCCAATCTGAGGGGTAGGAAAGCCTTCCTCCGGAGAGACGATATGGCGTTCACGTACGAAGAACTGCACGGAAAGACCGTCGTTCAGCTCAGGGATATCGCCGAGAACCTCGGGGATCACCCGGCGCTTCATGGCTTCAGCACGATGCACAAGGAGGAGCTTCTCCCGGCTCTCTGCAACGCGCTGGAGATCGAGGCGCACGTCCATCACGAGATCGTCGGGATCGACAAGAAGAAGATCAAAGCCGAGATCAGGCAGCTGAAAACAGAGAGAGATTCGGCTCTCTCGTCGGGCGACCGGATCGCCTACAAGAGGGCGCTGCGGGGCATCCACCACCGGAAGGGCGAGCTGCGGCGCCACACGATCTGAGCGGCTGCGCCGCCCAGTGAGCCTCCTCCGGTCAGGCATGCTCACGACAACCCGTGCTCCACCTGCTCGAGACCGGCGCAGATGAAGGTCCACTGGAGCCTCATCTGATCCGGTACCGGCATCGGTCGCAGGCCCGCTTTGGCGGCCTCGGCTTCCACCCCCCGCACCTCGGCATCGGGCACGCGCTCCTCTGCCGTCTCGGAGAGCCGCAACCGCTCGCGCCATCTCTCGAGTCGCTCGCGCCACATGACCGCCGACGGGTCTGGCGGTCCGAGCGCTGCACCGACGCCGGGAGTGATGAACAGCGGCATCTCGCTCACCAGCGTCAGAGGGTCGCCGCCCAGCGCTCGGACGGTCTCCATGGAGCTGGGCCGGAAACGGCCCGCCGTCGTCTCATCGCCCAGATCAAGGAAGTGCTTTCTCATGTACCGGGAGTCCGGCCGGGTGCAGAAGCCGGGGGCGATCCGGAAGAAGCCCTTCTCACCACAGCGCTCGACGTCGTGCAATAGGTAGCCCAGGCGCTCCGTCGCCTCGGCGCACTTCTCCATCAGGCGCTCGCATCTCTCCCTCCATGCCGGCTCGATCAGGAACCAGGGACCCGCCCCGAAGCCCGTGCCGTGCAGCGAGGCGTGCATCGCGAACGGCCCGTCCGCACCCTTCCACCAGCGTAGGGCGGCCCGGTTCTCGGGCCGAGTCTCCGGATCGCCGGCCTCGGTCGGAAAGCCGAACTCGATGTCGTCACCCGGCAGCTCGCGAACCACGCCGGCCAGATAGGCGGGGAGCTCGTAGAACTCGGCGCCGTCGCGTTGCCAGTAGAGGTTGCGCCGCGCCCCGTCCGGATTGATGTGCGGCATCACCCACCACTCGCACTCGGTCAGGAGCGGATCGTCAGCCGGCAGCCGGCCCAGAAAGCCGACCAGGTGTCGCAGGAGACGAGGGCCGACGGGCTCATCCGCGTGACAGCCGGCCAGGAGGCTGAGCCGCAGTGTCCCACGCCCGAACCTGAACGCGTAAATCGGCCGGCCCTCGCGGGACCGGCCGATCTCCTCACCCTCCGAGCTCCGCGCGGATGGCGCGGCGAGGATGGCTTCCGCCGGCGGCAGCCTCGGGATCAGGAGCAGGTGGTGACGAAAGTCGTGATGTTGACCTCTCCCTCCCTGACGTTCACCGTGCGGGGGTTGTCCGCCGTCGTGCAGTTCGTTCCGGGAACATCCAGGCTTACATCCCGATCACCCACGGGTATCGGCTGCGTGGTCTCCAGCCCGTCCTCGGTGGAGATCTGGATCGGAGCCAACCCCTCGATAGTGAGCGTCGAGAATTCCGGGATGTTCGCACCGGTAGCCTCGGTCTCGACGACCAGGGTGCCCAGGGCAGGGCCGTTGGGATCGGAGCTGCAACCCGCCAGACCGGCCAGACCGAGCGCAAGAACAACGTATTTCGCTTTCATATTTTTCAGACTCTCAGGCTGCGGTTTCGATATTCGAGAGGAACGGTTGGCGCGCGCGGATCACTACGCTCGCCGAGCTTCGACCCTATACCCTCGGTCTGCCACGGGGTTCGCGAAATCACCAGTCCTATGGAACCGCCACGAGCGTGCGAGCCGCCTCCTCGTTGTCCTTCTCGACCGCGGCGGCGAGGCGCTCCGAGAAGTCGGGGAGGGCTGCCCTGACGCGAGCCCACGAAGACTGCTGCGGGACGCCCAGGGGGTCATCCCGGTACTGCTGCTTCGCGATCCTCAGCGTGTCCAGATAGGCCTCGACGGCCTCGATCTCGGCGTGCCTGTCGTAGGGTATGCCGTTGAGCAGGGCCAGCGCGTTGTACTGCTCGATCGCGAGGCGCGCGTAGCGGTTGTAGGTGGCCAGGAGCGTGTCGAACGTCGCATCCGAGAGCACCACACCGCCCCGAGCGAGGATCGCGAAGAGCGTCTTCGCGATGTCCAGCGCCATACGGGCGAGGCCGGTCTCCGTCTCGCCTTTCAGGAGCGCTTGGTGCTTGTGCTCGTAGGTGTCCGCGATCTCGACCTGGCAGACGCGCTCCACCGTCGTCTTGTCGAAGACCTCCCCCAACAGCGAGATCTCGAGACCCCAGGTGGGCGAGACCCGGATTCCGGTGGCGAGGCTGCGGATCAGCGCGAACTCTCCGGCCAGGGGATAACGGAAGCTGTCGAGGTACTCGAAGAAGGGGTGGGCGCCGACCACGCGCTTGAAGGCCCTAACCAGCGGCGTGACGAAGAGCCGTGTCACGCGTCCGTGCAGCTTTTCGTTGACCCGGGCGTAGAAGCCCTTGCTGTACTCGAAATCGGTTCCCGGGTGCACGATCGGATAGACCAGCCGGGCCAGCATCGCTCGGTCGTAGTTCACGATGTCGCAGTCGTGCAGGGCGAAGTTGCGGACCCGCTTGTCGGCCAGCGCAAAGCCAAGCGCCAGCCACACGCCCCGTCCCTTCCCCCGCTCGGCCACGAAAAAGCCAGCCTCCTCGAGCTCGCTGAATAGGCTGCGGATACGAGGTCCATCGTTCCAGAGGATCCGGACGTCGGTCGGCAGCTGCGACATATCGTCCACCGCGCAGTGGAACTCCTCTTCGCTCGCCCGGTCCAGCGAGAGCACGATCCGGTTCAGGTAGTCGGTCTTCTTCAACTCCGCGACGATCCGAGGCATCGCCGGGCCCTCGAACTCGGTGTAGAGCGCCGGCAAGAGGAGAACCAGCGGCTGGGCCTCGCAGTACCTCCTGAGGTCCGCCTCGAGCTCGTCCACCGGTCGGTGAGTGATGTCCTGCAGGGTGGTGATGACGCCGTTCTGGAAGAAATCCGACATGATCCTCCCGCTTCGGGGCTAGGCTTTACCGGCCAGGTATTTCCGCTCCCTGCGAAAGACTCTGGCCTGTTTCTCGATCTTGGACTCCGACTCCGCGTGATCCATGTCCAGCGTGCCGCGGTAGAAGGAGGCCGCGCGCAGGAAGAAGACCGACTTGAGAGCTTCGACGACCGATGCCCGCGCCCTGCCGCGTCCATTCTCGAACGAATACAGCAGATCGTACACGATATGCGACCAGAGGGTCGGCCCGAGCCGCATCCGGCCCTTCGCCACCAGATCCTCGAGCCTGCCGTTCGACTCCGGCGTCAGATACCGGGCCAGTCGGTCCCGGGCCGAGTCGTACTGGTGGAGCGCCGTGCGCTTGATGGCCTTGTAGTCCAGGGCGAGGCCCTGGGGCTCCAGTACTTCGATCCCGTCCAGCCGCGGAAGCCGGTGCGTCTGACCCGTGAGCGACCAGCGGTCCGGATAGCGCGCGAGATACGTAAACAGCGTGTTCACGACCTGGCTGAACATCGGGCCGAGCTTGGGAGCGCTGGGCTTGTGCACCTTTGCACCGAGCGCGGTCTGCGCCACGGAGAAGTCGCCGAGCAGGGCGTTCACGGTCATGAAGATGTCGATGCCATACTCGAAGGTGCTCTCCTGCCATTTCCTCCCGAGGAGGTGCCTGGCAAATCTCACGGAGAAGCCGAAATCCCCTCCGATCGGCTGCCTGATGTCCTTGCCCAGCAGGCCGTAAAGAAGCGGATAGCAGATGTGGTTGGTGATGCTCCCATCGTACTCGTTCCTGGCATAGACCGGCGTGATGTAGTCGCAGCCCATCTCCAGCATCGGACTGGCCAGGTTCCGGATCCACTGCGGCGTGATGCTGATGAGGTCGGCATCGACGGCGACCACGGCCTTGGCGTCCAGCAGCCGAGCCGCCTGCAGCAGATTGTAGAAATTCCGTCCCTTGCCGCGCAGACCCTCGGGCGTGGAAATGTAGACCTGCGGGGTACGGCTGCCTGCCGTGAGGAAGGCTTCCCGCGTGCCGTCGGGTGAGCTGTTGTCGACGTTGACGACCACGCCGCGCGAGCCGCTGAAATACTCACGAACACCGATATCGGCCTGCCGCACCACGTGCCCGATGCTGTCGGCCTCGTTGTACGAGGGAATCCCGACGACGACGTCCGCCGGAGCCAGTACCTTCAGCTGCTGCTCGATATCCGACGAGTCGGGGGCCAGGAAAACGTCCCGATCAGACTTTTTGGCTACCATGACTTCGAGCGTCCCATTCGCCTCATCGCTCCGGTCGCATCCTCGTTCTTTCGCGTTTCGCTAGGAGGAGAGCCCCGATACGACGTCCAGGAGCGCAGAGCTCCAACCTCGACTGCCGGGCTCCGGGGCGATAACTACATCGTCCCTTCCCACGTCCATGACCCTGCCGTCGGGCCGCGGAATCACGATCGGGCGATCGACGACCTGCAGCATCTCCTTGTCGTTCGGGCTGTCGCCCAACCCCAGGCTCACGACCGGCTTGGGTCCCGAGCCGGCAAGGATCTCCTGCACTTTCCGCACCGCCCTCCCCTTGCTCTGGTCCGCCGACATCAGATGGTACAGCCGCCCTCCGGTCGTGATGGCCAACCCCCGCGCCGCGGCGTCGCGCTTCAAATCGTGGAGCCGCTCCGGTTCCGCCATGAGAAAAGGCTCGGTAAACTCGCGTCGCTTCGCCCTCTCCGCATCCTCCAGCGGAAGGTCGGTCAGCTCGGCGATCTCCCGAGCCTCCATGTCGCCGAACCCCCGTAGGCCGTATTCCCCGCGCATCTCCTCCACGAAACGTCTGACCTCGTCGTATTGACGGCCGAACACGACTGCCCGGTAGCTTCCATCTTGCTTCGCTTCCGGAATGTCGAGCCCGGTCAGGCTGGACGGAAAGAAGGCCGCGGCACCATTCTCCACGACGAACGGACCCTCAATCCCCATCCGCCGCTGAAGGTGCTCGACCTCGGACCGGGTCTTGCTCGTGACGAAAACGATCGGCCAGCCTTCGCGGGCGATCCGGTCGAGCGCCGGGCGGGCTCCGTCGTAGGAGTAGTCCGCGTGGTCCAGCAGGCTGCCGTCGAGGTCCGTGAAAACCAGAATAAGCATACGCAACAGAAGATGGGCGACAAAAGAACGGAGCGAGTGAGATGAAAGTGGTCGTGGCCATGGACTCCTTCAAGGGGAGCCTTCGTGCGGACACGGCCTGCGCGGCCGTGCGCGCCGGAATCCTGGACGCGCTTCCGGAGGCCGAGGTCCTCGTGTCGCCGATGGCGGATGGCGGCGAGGGCACGGCAGAGGCCGTGATCGCGGCGACCGGAGGCGCGTGGGTACCGGCGCAGGTCATGGGACCGCTGCCCGAGATGCGCGTGGGTGCTCGGTACGCCTGGCTGCCGGCCGGACGTTCCGCCGGCGAGGATGCGAACGACCACCGGTTCGCCGGTGATGGGACCGGGGCTCTCGTGGAGATGGCGGTGGCGAGCGGCCTCGAGCTTTTGAAGACCGAAGAGAGGAATCCGCTCCGGACCACCACTTACGGCACCGGCGAGCTCCTGGCCGCGGCGGCGGCCCGCGGAGCCGACCGGCTCTGGCTCGCCATCGGAGGCAGCGCGACCGTGGACGGAGGCACCGGTGCGGCCATGGCCCTGGGATGGCAGTTTCTGGACGAGCGGCGCCGGCCCGTCGGCTTGGGAGGCGGAGAGCTTGAGCGCATCGCGCACATCCAGGCGCCCGAGCCGGCCGGACGGGCCCTTCCGCAGGTCACGGTCTTGTGCGACGTGGACAACCCGCTGGTCGGCGAAGAAGGGGCGGCCCGGGTGTTCGGGCCGCAAAAGGGGGCCGATCCCGAGATGGTCTTGTCCCTGGAGCACGGACTGGCGGCGCTGGCCGACGTCATCGAGCGCGACCTGGGAAAGGAGGTGAGATACGTGCCGGGTGCCGGCGCGGCCGGCGGCCTCGGGGCGGGCGCGCTCGCGTTCTTCGACGCGGACCTCATGTCTGGTGTGGACGCGGTGATGGAAGCCACGGGGCTGGAACAGGCGTTGTCGGGCGCCGACTGGGTCGTCACGGGCGAGGGCCGGTTCGACGAACAGTCGCTGCGCGGAAAGGTCGTGGCCGGCGTGGCCGAGGTCGCTCGCCGATCGGGGGTGCCCGTGGCGGTGATCGCCGGATCCAGCACGATCTCCCCCGAGCGCGCCACCGAGCTCGGGCTCGGCGCCCTGGAAGTCTCGGCGGCGGCGGACATGACGTTCGACGAGATCGTGGGCCGGGCCGAGGGGCTCCTTTCCGAAGCGGCTCGACGCTTTGCCGTCGCGGAGCTCGGGGGGTAGGCTTCCGTCAGCCAAGCTCGTACGGCCCATTCGGTGCCTTCGTGCCCACGAACCTCCGGAATCTCTTCGACTCCCAAACAAGCCTCCCGTTGCCCGGTGCCCCCGGAGGCGCATATTCGGCAGGGCAGACCGACTCACCGCTTCAGGACACCGGAGGTTTCTCAGAGTGGACAGGCTCTTCAAAACGACGGTTCTCTCGGCCCTCGCGACACTGGCATTTCAGCCCTCCTCCAGCCCCGCTCAGGAGCCGGCAAACCAGCGCATGTGGTCCCATTTCCTGGCCGCGGCCGACGTCCAGGCTGCCGTGACCCGCGGGGATCTGGAGGCCACCAAGGAGCCTGCCACCTGGTTGGCGGAGTACGACGAGCCGGGACTTCCCGACGGAAGCGAGGCATTCGTGCGGGAGCTGCAGCGGGCCGCCGCACGCGCCGTCGAAGCCAAGACGATCGAGGCGGCAGGGGCGGCCACCGGGCGCATCGTAGCGGCGTGCGGCTCCTGTCACCGAGAGTACAAGCCTGGCCTGGAGCCTACCGAGCACGTCGAGCCACCGGCCGGCGAAGAGAGCGACGTCGTGACGCACATGGTGCGGCACGCGTGGGCGGCCGACCGTCTGTGGGAGGGCCTGGCTCTTCCATCGAACGCTGCCTGGGAAGCCGGAGCCGACATCTTCGCGGGCGTTCCGTTGGCGACCGATGACCTGGCCTTCGACAACCCGGAGGGAGTGCGGGCCCTGGAGAACCGCACGCATGAGCTGGGACGGCGCGCCGGCCTGGAAACCGAGCCGAGCCTGAGGGCTCGGACCTATGGCGAGCTGCTCTCTACCTGCGCCGCCTGCCACCAGATGACGGGCCAGCAGCCGGCGATCGAGAAGCTGAGCTGGTAGCTGGCTGCGGCGTTTTTGTAACGGCGACGCTTAGAAGAACTGGTCGATCAGCACCGGATTGCCGTCCGGGTCCTCCAGCACGATGCTGCCCGGGCCGGTCGTCTCCTCATCCACCTCGGTCGTTACCTCGACCCCCTGCTCCTTCAGCAAGCGCTGGATCTCCCGCACGTCCGTGAACTCCTCCACCCGCTCCGTCCGATTGTTGAGGCCCGGATTGAAGGTCAGGATGTTCTTGTCGAACATGCCGTGAAAGAGGCCGATTATCGCTTCGCCGTTGATCAGGATCAGGTAGCTCTCTTCTTCCGAGCCGCCTGTCACCTCGAAGCCGAGTTTCTCATAGAACGCGCGTGACGCGCCAAGGTCCTTCACCGCAAGGCTGACTGAGAACGCTCCCAGATCCATCGCTTGCTCGCATGTCTGAGGCTGTCGGGATGTCGCGCCGCCGACCCAGAGGTTCGCGGTCAGCCCTTTTCCTCGCAATGGACCGTACCGGGGGCCGTCAGGGTCGTCTGGACATGAACCGGCAGGTTGGATTTCACATCCCACGCGGCCGTGAGGCACTCGACGGCACCGGATGTCGCGTACGCGTAGTAGGATCGCTCGCTGATCCAGCGGAGCGTGACCGTCACGCCGTCGCTCTCCCTGAAATCCAGCTCTCTGAGGGTGAAGGCGTACACGCCATATCGGACGAGGTGGGCGACCTGGTCCCGGTAGAGCCGCTCGAGATCGGTGCGCAGCGTCCGCTCCGGGGCGATCTCCTGGTTCTCGGGCTGACCGGGTGAGAAGTCGGCACCGCGTGAGCAGCCGGCAAGTAGCACGGCGAAGCAGAGGCCGACGGCCCGCAAGCAGCTAGGACCCCACCCAACCGTAGCACGGCAGCGGACACCGCTCATTCCGCTATGCGCAGTCGCTCAGGATATTCCGCGGACTCGAGCCATATCCGAAGATCGGCCTCGGCACCCGGCAGATGCTCGAGGACGACCTCACGAAAGGATGCTGCGTCCAACGATGGGCGATTGAAGAGATCCCTGGTGAAGCCGACGAAAGCCGCCTTCCCCATCCGTCTACGTAGATGGTCGAAGAAGAGAAGAGCGCGGTCGGCGAGCACGAAGCGGTCCTTGTAGCGAGAGAGGTCCCCCGGCGTGAGCTCCAGAAGCGGCTTCTCGGCGGGCAGCCGTCGGCCGCGACGGTCCGTCCCGCTATCCCGCTTGTCCAGATAACCCTGCTGCACGTCGACCATGTACCCCTCATACCACTCCTCTCCGGCGATCTCCGCGAGCAGAGGGAGGTGGAAGTATGCCGGAAAACCCTCCACGGCCAAGGCCCACAGTGGATCGGCGAGCGGCGTGGGCACCTGGACAAAGAGATGGATGAGCTCGTGGGCCAGCGTGCGCGTCGCCCAGCCGCTCTGCCATCCGCGAGGATCCACGAGCGCCGTGGCCGGGTCGAACTCGGACCACACCGAGCCGGAGATGCCCACGACGTTGTAGCTCGAGATGTCTCCGTAGCGCGGCATCTGCATCACATGCACCTGCCCGGGAGCTGCAGCGGCCCTGTATCGAGCCAGGGCGAGCGATGTGATGCGCCGGGTGAACACCAGGATGGCCCCCGCCTTCTCTCGAGAAGCCGAATCCGGAAGCGAGTAGATGAAGTAGCCGTCATCTTCTTGGAGTGTAAACGGGCGAGCGGTCATCTGAGCCGAGAAGATGGGCACGTCCTTCGCCACCCACGTCGAGACCCGCTCGTCACCTTCGATCCGCTCCTTTACGCGCTCGCCTACGAACACGGGTACGAGATCGAGGGGCGTTCGGATTGTGACGCGAGAGAAGGACACATCGTATTCATCGGCCCTGGCTTCGAGAAAAACGGGAAACCAGAGCGAGTAGCCGTAGGAGCGCAGGTAGACGCCGTCACCGGCAATCCTCATGTAGTCGGACGGTGATCGGGCTCGGGAGGGATTGAAGGGGCCCGCGTACTCGATGAGAAGGCGTGTGAGATCTTCTCCCGGCGCATCCACGATGACGTGCGTGGCCACCAGCGAGTAGTCTGACCGGTAGTAGACCTTCTCCTGCTCGAAGGGCAGCGATGTCCCTTCGCCCTCGCCGCAATGGACGGCGAGCACGTCCAGCTCCCCGTGCAGATAGAAGATGATCTCGTCATCAGGGGAGCCGCTACGGTCGAGGTCCACGGTTGCACGACCTCGCAAGGAGGCACTGTCCGGCCTGAACGACACGTCCAGCTCGTAGCTCTTCACTCGAGCTGGTTGGCCCAACCCGGACATCGGTTCGAGGCAGGCAAGAAGCACGAGCATCGGCAGAAGCACCCGCGCGAATCGAGCCGAGGAAGCAAAGGGACGCTGACGCATCGGCGGAGACCTCCGGTGTCGGCTGTGTGATCGAACCACCAAATTGGATGCGCCCCGTCGGTCAATCGTTGGCTCGAAGTGCCGGAGGAGGGACTCGCCGGCGAAGCCACAGCGACGCCGCCCAGCGGATGGCTAACCCTCAAGGGATTGCTCCCACCGGACTTTGATTCACGGTTGCCGCCGTCCTCCACGAGGTTCAGCCGAAAACCAGCGGGCTGACCCGCGTCAGACTCACCGGCGCGATCCGAGTCGCGCTTTCAGTACGCGCAACTCGGTGAGAACGACCGTGCCCGTGGGCTAGCTCCTCCACGCTCCTGATCTCGTCCTCCGACCATACGCCCCCGGAATAAAAGTTTTCCCGACGGGATCGAGGTTCTTCGATCGCGGCGTCCTCCTCCTCGATCCAGCGTGCAAAGATCGAGGCTCTGGAGACCTCGCAAGCTGCTCGGTGGTCACTGACTGCGCTGAGCAGACACCTACGAACGACGCCTGCCTGACCGCGCCTCCCGATCTCCGATGGACCCCTGCGGGCCGTTCTTACGCCTAACCCTATAGACGGGCGGAGCGCCACCCCACTGAGTACTCGACCGCCGCTTGACCGTCGCTTGACCTTCATGAGCGACCGTTGCCTGCAACGCGGGAGCGTAATCATGGTACCGTTTTCGGGTCCGGTTACCGGCGACCTGGAAGGGTCCGTGGAGTTTCTAATTAACGGGAACCTTGCCGCGATTCCCTTGGGCCAGCCCGGGTCGGACGGACCAGGCTGTGGAACGCTTGAGATTGCGACCGCCGACGGGATGTGGAGCGGGACGTATACGGCACAGTTCATTGCATCACAGGGCTTTGTCGAGGTCAATCTCCACGGACCGATGCAACAGAAGATTCGCGCTACTTGCGTCGAAACGACTGCCACATCGGAGATCTTCCCCTGCAGCGGTGAGCTTCTTAGCCCCCAAGGCTAGGGCTGCCGAGGCCAGATTTGACTACGGCATCTTCTGATGCTGGTCAGCGGGGCGGTTCCTTCGGGGCCGCCCCTGTCTGGCATCCACGAACCTGTGACGCGCGTAACGCGGCCCCTCCACGCTCCTGATCTCGTCCTCCGACCATACTGTTGCGCAGGGCGAAGGAGTCGCGGTTAAAGTAAGAGGTTCTTCCACTTCTTTCGTCCGCAGGAGGTGACCATGCCTAAGTATCTCGTAGCGGCGTCGTACACTGCCGATGGCGTCGCCGGATTAGTGAAGGATGGCGGCACGGGCCGCAGGGCCAAGGTCGCCGAGGCAGTAGAGCGCCTTGGTGGGTCGGTGGAGGCGTTCTACTTTGCGCTTGGCGAGACCGATGCCTACGTGATTCTTGATCTACCGGATCACGAGACCGGGACCGCTCTTAGTCTGGCCGTCAACGCAAGCGGGGCTGTGCGTGCCACCACCACACTGTTGCTCACACCCGAGCAGGTGGACGAGGCCGTGCGAAAGAGCGTCGACTATATGCCGCCCGGCGTTTAGGGAGACTGACTCGATTTGGCCTCGCTTGGGGGCGGTTCCTTCGGGGCCGCCCCTACCTACAGCTACGCACGTGTGACGCGCGTAACGCGGCCCCTCCACGCTCCTGACCAGAGTTCTCCGCCTGTTAACCGGCATCGGTAGGAAGCGCACCCCTCGACCCCACCAGGCTCGATCTTGGGCACAGAATAGACACAGAAACGGGATCGAGCCGCTAAGCCCGATCCCGTAAGTGTATGCCGGAGGAGGGACTCGAACCCTCAAGGGATTGCTCCCACCGGATTTTGAGTGCCTGCCTTCACCGGGGACTCATCGCTAACAGACTGAAAATAAGGGAAGATCCGGGCTCTGAGCGAGCCTCGAGATGT
>JBDGZR010000050.1:0-21014 GCA_039588495.1 Gemmatimonadota bacterium
GAGGCAGGCCGCGTTCCTCGAGGGGGATTGGACGGGCGACGGCTGGATTCAGATGGGACAGGGTCCGAGGGAGGAGTTCACGCAGACCGAGACGGTCACGTCGATGCTCGATGGAGCGGTGCTGCTCATCGAGGGCATCGGCCACTCGAAGGGTGGGGATTCGGCGAAGAAGATCCATCACGCGATGGCGCTGATCTCCTTCGATCCCGCCCAAGAGACGCTGGTCTTCTCCTCCTACGTGGCGGGGCGGCCGCGCCTGGACCTCGTCCCCGAGGTCACATCCAACACCTTCAAATGGGGGTTTTCGCCTCCCAACGGAGGCGAGATCCGATACTCGATCGTCGTCGAGGACGGCGCCTGGCACGAGGTCGGCGAGTTCTCGCGAGATGGCGAGTCGTGGTTCCAGTTCTTCGAGATGCACCTGAAGAAGCTCAGCACGACCGGGCGGAGCGAGTCATCTCCCGATCGGGCCGCCAGCCCGGTGAAAGCCCAGCTCGAACGGGGAGCGGCTGTGTATCGGGAGGTTTGTTACGCCTGCCACGAGCTGGAGAGCGGGGACGGAGAGACGCTTTCACCGGACGCCCTGGCGTCGTACCACGACGCCCGCTCCCTGCACGACTACATCGATCTCGCGATGCCGTATGACGAGCCGGGTTCGCTCAGCGTCGACGAGTACTGGGCGGTCACCGCCTACCTGATAGCGGACCGAGGCCTCGCTCGGCTCGACGCCCCGCTGGCCGCGGACGTCGCCGAGGGCGTCCGGCTAGGCGGCGGGCCCTGACTTGAGGCGGGCGAACAGAGCGGCTCCGAACAGGATGCCGACGACCAACGAGAGCGACGCGAGGAGGTCGAACCAGACGGGACCGCTGAGCCCACCGGTACTCAGAAGCACGGTCGTCTCGATGACGACCCCCGCCGCGACCGCCAAGCCGTACGCCAGGTACTGCCGCCCCCCGATCCAGGCCGCGACGAAGCCACCTGCACGCGCGGAGAGAAACGTAAAGAAGCCCTCCACGGCGAGCTCGCTTCGCGGCGACTCATAGTAGTCGATGCCGCCGAACCAGGCCTCTTGACCAGCGGATGGTTTCGGAAGCGTGTCATGCGATCTCCGCCGCCTCCGACTCATCCGGATTGAACACCTCCTCTATCTGAAGCTGGAACAGTCGCGCGATCCCGAACGCGAGCGGCAGGCTGGGATCGTACTTGCCGTTCTCGATCGCGTTCACCGTCTGCCGTGACACGTCGAGCCGCTGGGCCACCTCGGCCTGGGACCACCCCTGCTCAGCCCTCAGCACCCGCAGCCGGTTTCTCACGAATACCTCCGCATGGCCAGCACCTGCCCGAGAGCCCAGGCGATGGCGATGACCGAGACCGGGTCCATGACGCTCATCGCAGGCGCCCCGCTCCGCTCGAACAGCGAGTAGCCGATCATGAACAGGAAGCCGGCGCCGAGGCCGAACGCCAGCGCCTCGAGGTGGACCTTCTGCATCAGCTCGTCGGCCGAGCGGAAAAGGCGCACGTACGACCGGATGAGCAGAAGCCCGATGAGGGTCGGCACGAGCGCGACCAGCCAGGCGAGCGGAGCTGCCGTGGCGATCTCGAATCGGAAGAGCAAGGCGGCGGCCACGAAGCTGAGCGCCCACGCGAGGCACCAGCCCGTGAAGACACGTTGTCTGCGCCTTGCCTCTGGGGTCAGGCTGGCGCGACAGGCCTGGAAGTAGTTCCAGCCGCGCTTGCGCTTTGTCATCGCTTCGCCTTGCATCGGTTTCGTCCTTTATCGTGAGTGTCGTGTCCGCTGACCGGTTTGACTGGCAAAGAGTAATATACCTTTGACATTATGTCAAGTTTCCTTGTCATTATGTCAACCACGCTTTCCCCGTCGAGCCATCGTCCGTGCGGGGATCCTGCGCGACAGGCGCGGCATGGCACTTGCCACCCGTATCCTATGCCCGTAGCGGCGACGGCCATTGAAAGGTTGAATGCGGCCATATGAGCGTAAGAGTCCTGTTCGCTGAAGCGGACGGCTCGAGAGAATGGGATGACTACGTGGGCGCTCACCCGTCAGGGCTGTGTCTATCATACGTCCGCCTGGCGGAAGGTCGTTGAAGAGACTTATGCGCATCAGGCCTTCTATCTCATGGCCAGGAGCGGTGACCGGCTCTGCGGCGTGCTCCATCTCTTTCTCATCGAGAGCCGTCTGTTCGGCCGCGCTCTCGCCTCCTGCCCTTTTGCTTCCGCCGGGGCGATCTGTGCCGACGGGGAAGAAGAAACGGACTCTCTGGTCGAGCACGCGATGAGTCTGGCTCGCGAGAACCGCGTAGACTATCTGGAGCTCGAGAGCCGTGACCTGGCGGGCAGCGCGCAGCTTCAGCATCACACTGATTTCGTGAACTATGATCTACCACTCGATGAACTGGAGCGTGTGGCGTTCTCTACTACGAGTACTACCTGAACCGCCGGGCGGAGATACCGAGAGTCCACGAGCTCAAACCCTCGTATCGTCTGGCACAACGGGTCTGGATACGGATGCCCCTGGGCTTCACGAAGTCGTCGGTCCACATCTCATGAAGAACGTCCCATGAAGCTTGAAGAAGGCATCAAGCGCACTCGGCTCGGCCGTGTTGGCAGAGCCCTTATCGGGATTGCTGTCAGCGCTGCTTTCGTGGTGCTGGTCCTTCGGGGCGTCGACCTGTCCGAGGTCGCCTACCATTTTAGTCGGATAGACGTCTTACCGTTCCTGCCCGCTCTCGTCAGCCTCGCGGCTCTGTTCGTTCTCAAGGCGTTTCGTTGGCAGTATCAGATGTCGAACATCACGCACACGCCGTTCGGGCTGAGTCTCAAGTCCATTTTCGTCGGCTTCATGGGAAACAACGTCCTTCCATTGCGTGGTGGTGATTTGCTGCGCGCCCATTTCGTGTCCCGGCAGTCGACAGTCGGCACCACCACGGCATTCACGGCCATAGCAGTAGAGCACGTTCTCGACGTTCTCGCGTTGGTCACGGTTGGCGTCGTTGCCCTTCTCGTCACGCCGATACCCGGATGGTTTCGGAACCCGGTACTGATCCTCGGCATAGCGCTGCTGGGGGTGATTGCAGCCACGCTGGTATGGCGACGTGCGCCGGCCTTCCTGGAGAAGTGGTACGAACGTGGGCACGCTCGGCTGCCGGGCAAGTGGCTGCCGGCCAAGGTCCTTTCGATCGTCGCCTTCTTTCTAGAACACGTTCGGCCCGGTCTCGACACGGCCAAGGGCGGCCGGCGAGTGGCCAATCAGTACTTCCTAGCCCTCGGCGTGTGGGCGATCAACGGGCTCATGGTGTACTTCACGCTGCTGTCCCTCGGGATTCAACTCTCCATCCCGGCGATCATGGGCACGAGCATCGCTCAGGACCTGGCGGCGACCGTCCCGTCTGCGCCTGCCCAGGTAGGTGTGTTCGAGTATGCCGTCACGGTGACTTTGGAGTTCTACCAGCTCGACAAGAGCATTGCTCTCACCGCGGCCGTGCTTCTTCACGCGCTGTACGTCATTCCGACGACGGTCGTGGGGCTCGTATTCATGATGCAGCAGTGGATGGCGCCGAAGGTGGCACCGGAAGGTCACAAGACGCAGGGCTAGTAGATCCCCCTACTCCTCAGCCAACGACCCGAGCGCCTGTAGGCGCCACGAACGCCAACTTGTTCGAGTTGGAATCCGGCTCCGGGAGCCAGGCCGGTCAGGTCAGTTGCTCGCGCGGTTCGTGTAGGTAACGAAATCTGCGCCACCCGCTCTCTTCCTCAGGCATATCTCGAACTCCTTCATCTCGCGTTCGATGACATGACCAAACTCGGGATTGAGGTAGATGACCCAGATTTGCCGGGGCGCTTCGGCCAGCGAGCGGTTGATGTTACCGATGACTTGCGTCAGGATGCGGGCGCTGAACGGATGAAACAGGTAGAACACCCGCTGGTCGGGTTCTATTCGATAGTCCACGGCGTCCACGTTATTGATACTCACGGGGACGTCTTCTATACCCGATTTATTCTTCTTGTATGTGTCTATGTTGTGTTGCGCGACCGCGCATAACTCGGCGGCGAAGTCAATGCCCACGACTTTCTCGAAACCATAGTCCAGGGCCAGCAACAGGACCCTTCCTTTGCCCGAGCCGAAATCCACGAACGTACAGTCCTTGGGCAACGCTAGAGCGGCCATGACCTCTCGAAAAGGCCGTGCTCTGGTTTGATGATAGGGCTGCGCCCCCTCGAGATTCTCGCTGGCGATGGTCAGGTCGGTCAGATCCGTCCATGATGCGGTGTCGGTCCCGTACCGCAGATCAAAACCGAAGTCCCAGAAGACGCTCAGCAGGGTCTGAGCCATCTGCTTGATGCCTATGCGCTCTCTGGCCAGGACGAATTCTTCGTAATAGACCTTGACGTTCATGGTTCGCTCGAAGCCTCGTTGGGTTCCCGCCGGCGTCCACTTCGCTTTAAGACTGTGTGGGTTGGCGCCGGCCGGTCTTCGTGGCGGCGAAGCCAGCGAGATGCAATAACTACACCGGTCAGGTCACAACCCGGGACGTGGCCCGGAAGGCTTATCCGTGGAGCCAGGCGAGTATGATGCCGCTGGACCCGTTTTCCTGACGCGGGGTGTTTCCGGATACTCGACGCGGCCGTCGTACCCCACACTGTCGTGCCCCGCGATGAACAGGCCAGCGAGCCCATGCCCTAGAATAGGACATACTTGCCCGAGCGTGTGGTTGTCCGGCCTCGCGCGGCGCTCCAGGTTGGAGAGCTGGAAGCCACCTATTGGCGTGGCGAGCGGAGAACCGACCCCCCCGGAGGTCCGACCGATTCGTCTAACGATGATCCTGGGGCTGGGAGCTGCCGCCCTGAGCTGCCTGGAGCAGCCTCAGGTCCCTAGTTTCGAGCCGGCGAGTGGATCGCCGTTCCCTACCGGCGACAGACCGCAGGACGTCGTCGTCTGCGATATCGACGGGGACGAGGATCTCGACATTCTCACCGCGAACTCGGGCGGCGAGGACGTGTCCGTGCTGCTGGGCGACGGCGCGGGAAGCTTCCGCCCCGCGTCCGCCTCACCGGTACCCACCGGCACCGCGAGCCACCTCATCGCCTGCGCCGACCTGACCGGCGATGGCCATCCCGATGTGGCCGTGACGAGCCACGACAGTCACGACGTGGTCATCCTGCCGGGCGATGGGGCGGGCGGGCTCAACGCGGCATCGAGGCTCCGGGTGGCCGCGCTGAGCACCGGTGAGCCGCACAACCACGGCCTTCTCGCGATCGACCTCGACGCCGACCGTGACCTCGATATCGTGACGACGAATCAGGCCGAGGAGAGCGCCTCGGTGCTGCATGGCGATGGAGAAGGCAGCTTTGCACCGGCGCCCGGGTCTCCGTTCCCGGTCGGCCGCATGCCGTACATAGCCGCGGCCGGGGACGTCGATGGCGACGGCCTTCTCGATCTGGCGGTCCCGAACGCGATCGACGCGAGCGTGACGATCCTGCGGGGCGAGGCCGACGGCAGCTTCGCCGAGGCGCCCGGCTCCCCCTATTCGGTCGAGAGCCGTCCGTACTTCGCCGGGCTGGCCGACCTCAACGGGGACTCCCGGCTCGATCTGGTCACGAGCCACGCGGAGACGAGCCGGCTGACGATCCTGATCGGGGACGGCACAGGGTTCGTCCCCTCCGCGGGATCGCCGTTCGACGCGGAGAACCGTGGCTACATGGTGCGTGCCGGCGACGTGAATCAGGACGGGCACACCGACCTGATCACGAGCGGCGGCACCGCCGTGGCCGTGTTGTTGGGCGACGGGCGGGGGTCGTTCGCACCGGCACCTGGCTCGCCATTCGCCACCGGCAGCGGCTCCTGGAGCCTGGCGGTCGCGGACATCGACTCGGACGGCGATCTGGATATCGTCACCGCCAACTCAGACGACGACACTGCGTCGGTGCTGCTCGGCAACTGAGCCCCAGTAGCGATTCGAGTCGGCCGCGCCGATCAGACGTCGTGAACGAAGAACATCACAACCATGCTCATCATCATGCTGGCGACCAGCATTGTCGCCGCGATCGGGACCGCGAGCAGCAGGCCCGTCCCGACCCCTTTGTACTTGATGGCCACGCCGATGCCGACTAGCGCCGCGAGGCACGCGGACGCGAATAGCACCCACATCCAAGGCGCAGGGAGAGCCACAGGATAGAAGGTCCTCGGGATCGACCAGTCCATCCGATTCCGCTCCTATCGGTCCAACTACACCTGGTTCGGGTGGTATTCCTGCCACAAACGACCGAAGTACTCGTCCGCGAAGGGAGTAAAGGCCTCGCCCAAGCCGGGCGTGCCCCCCAGTTCATTGAACACCGCTCCAGTGGCGGTGATGAAAAAGTCGGCTCTGACATACGTCCCGCATGCTGCCCCCAATCGTGTGCCCGCAGCCAGCACGTCGGGGAGGCAGTGGGGCACCGGAATGTCCCGGCCGGACGGCAAGTACGTGTCCATCGGGTCGGAAAAGCGAGCCCATTCTGCGGAGTAGAAGCCGTTCGTCGTCTGACCCGGTTTCGCGCTTCGCTCGACGACCTCGAACGCGCCGACATGCTCCCCGAACAAGTGCACCTTGCACTCCAGCGGGAGGGAGCCTTCCCCATCCGGCCCACCAACGAGCTCCTCGACCAGCAAGCGGCCGCGCCGCAGGCTCTTGCCCAAACCTCGGACACCGCGCGCCCACTCCGCCGGGACGAACGGCTCTTCGGTCAGAAGGTCGGTGCCCTGGTAGCACACGATGACGCCGCGCCGGGCAGATCCCGAAGTAGCCCTAATGACGTAGGACTCGGGGAGGGACTCGAACGCCAGTCGCCGAGGATCGCGGCCGCACCAGTAGAGATCGGGAAGACGGCAGCCGTGCCGCGCGGCGAACTCACGCGAGTTCCACTTGTTGCTCAGTGAGCGCTGCCAGTAACGGCAGCACCGCCATTTCTCGTCCGGCTCATCTCGATCGCGCTTCGAGTGCACCTCTCGCAGCCGGTGGATGATCGATGGATAGGTCCTCGGATCCCGCAGGTTGCGCGGCACACCCCACCAGACTCGGAGACGTGTGACGAGGCGCTCCGTGTAGGATGGGTAACCCAGACCGTCCATCGACTCTACCTGCCGGATAGACTGCTCGAGTGACTGATCAGCTTTCCGGAACGTCCCGGGCGACGAATCGGGGAAGCAGCCACGGCTTGCGTTTCAGCAGGCCGACTATCGGCGGCTGCTCCGGAGCGTGCGTCCTTACCTGGACCCCTTCGGGCCACTCGAAGGGCAGGTCTATCCGCACACCGGGTTCCTGAATCGACTCGAAGGTGGTCAGGGCGGCGCGCAGGACGGCGAGCTGTCCGGGGAAGTCGTTGGGCCGGCCGAACGGGAGCCCTATCGGATAGCCGATCCCGGCCAGCCGCGGCACGCCCACCGACCCCGTGAGCGCCGGCATGGTGGACAGCGTCGTCGTCGCGAGCCCCGCCTCCTCCATCTTCCTCTGAACCGGCCCGACCGACCAGCAGCAGGTCGGTCAGTACGGCACCAGGAGCACAGCGTCGACGGCATCCTCCTTCATCAGCCGGATCATCTCGGGCGTGCTCTCGTTGAGTAGCTCGGTAGGCTCGAGGATGTAGCCCATGAAGGAGTAGTGACGCGGCGCCGAGCGGCCGATCTCGCCGCCTGCCTCGAGCTCCAGCAGCCCGGCAAGCGGAAAGACGCTGCCCAGGTCCTGCTTTACGTTCGCCGCGTTCCCGTGCAGGTGCCAGGAGCGCACCTCCTTCTCCGCGGCGTCCCGGGGGATGACCCGGAAGGAGGGATCTCCCCACCACGGGTTCCGCCGCTCGCCCTCCTGGTCGAACGGTTCGTCCGTCTCGAGAGCCAGGCCCGCGGTGCTGACGGCCGCCACCGTGCACTCGGCCAGCGGCTTCGAGAGGGGCGCCCAGGGAATCTCTCGATACGATTCACGCGCCGCCCACGCCTTGAGGACGCGGCCGGTGATCCGGTCGACGTAGCGGTATGAATCCACGGTCATCTTCTCATCGCCGGCATCTGCCCACCGGCAGGCGACTCGGTGCCCCTTCTGGTATCCCGCTCCTCAGACTATCCTCCTCGGACTATCGTGCAAACTCGACGGAAGCCCTCGGCACCGATCGACGCCCTCTACCCCTCCACCCTCTACCTGTACAGGTGTACATGTAGAGTACCGCCGGTGTGTAGATGGTGTGTAGATAGAGTATCGCCGGTGGAGTATCATCGGCTGAGTATCACCGGGGACTGTCACCAGAACTGGCTGCACTCACGCAAGAGGAGTCTTCGTGATGTCGGACCCAGCGGCGCCTACACCGGAACGCATCTTCCAAACCATTAACGCCTTCCAGAGCTCCGCCGCCTTGCGCGGGGCGGTCGAGCTCGGCCTGTTCACCGCGCTCGGCGGCGAGTCCAGGACGGCGGCCGAGCTGGCCGAAGCCGTCGGTGCCTCCGAGCGGGGCGTGCGCATCCTGTGCGATTTCCTCGTCATCGGCGGGCTGCTGGAAAAGGAGGGGGAGGCGTACAGGTCGGCACCGGACGCGGCGATGTTCCTCGACGAGAGCTCGCCCGCCTACATGGGTCCGGTGGTCACCTTCCTTCTCACGCCGGATCTGGCCGGCAACTATGCGGATGTCGCCGGGCTCGTGCGGAGGGGTGGCACGCTGCTGGAGGGTGACGGCACGATGGAGCCGGACAACCCCCTATGGGTGGACTTCGCGCGGGCCATGGTGCCGCTGATGCACCCCTCGGCGGAGTTCATCGGGGAGCTGGTGACGAAGGACGCCGATCCGGACGCTCCGTTCAAGGTTCTCGACATTGCGGCCGGTCATGGCATCTTCGGGATCCACATCGCCACCCGGCATCCCGGAGCGGAGATCGTGGCGCTCGACTCGCCGGGGGTCCTGGAGGTCGCGGCCGAGAACGCCGAGAGATTCGGCGTGGGCGACCGGCACACCCGGCTGCCAGGAAGCGCGTTCGACGTGGAGCTCGGCAACGGCTACGACGTCGCGCTTCTGACCAACTTCTTCCATCACTTCGACATCCCCACCTGCACGGACCTGATGCGGAAGGTGCGCGACGCCCTGAACCCCGGCGGTCGGGCCGTGACGCTGGAGTTCGTGCCCAACGAGGACCGCGTCACGCCGCCCGAACAGGCCTCGTTCTCGCTCGCCATGCTGGCCACGACACCATCCGGCGACGCGTACACGTTCGATGAGTACGAGGGCATGTTCAGTGAGGCCGGCTTCGCCGAGAGCGAGCTGCACCGCCTGGACGGGCCGCCGCAGTCCGTGATCGTGTCGACGAAATAGGCTTCACGGATCGTCCCGCCCCTCCCTTGTGCCTCCGCGTCGTTGAGCGGAGGTTGCTCCTCTCGTTTAACAGCTTCTTCAACCACCTGGATGGACGATGAGAACCAATAAGGCCCTCTTTCGCGCCTCGGTTTTCGGCCTTCGACTTTCCGCCCTCGCGCTCTTCGCCACGAGCCTGCTTCTCGTTGCAACGCTTACCACGCCGGCCGCCGCGCAGGAGAAGCCCGATAACGGCAAGGAGAATGAGGAGAAGAAGGATCTTCCGCTCGAGCCGACCCGCATGCTTCGCTTCACGGCGGAGAGCGGCACCTGGATCTCCCTCGACGTGAGCCCGGACGGCTCGCAGATCGTCTTCGACCACCTCGGGGATCTCTATCTGTTGCCGATCGCGGGGGGAGCGGCCACGCGGCTCACCGAGGGGTTGTCGTTCGATGCCCAGCCGCGCTTCAGCCCGGACGGGAGCCGTGTCGTCTACATCTCGGACCGGAGCGGGGCCGAGAACGTCTGGGTGATCTCGACCGACGGGGCCGACACGCTCCAGATCACCAAGGGAAACACGAACGAGTACGCCTCGCCCGAGTGGACGCCCGACAGCGACTACGTCGTGGCATCGAAGATTGACGGCCTGTTCGGGACGGCCAAGCTGTGGCTTTACCACGCGGACGGGGGCACGGGCGCGGCGCTCGTGAAGGAGCCCGACGACCTGAAGACGATGGGCGCGACTTTCGGGCCGGACCAGCGCTACATCTGGTTCGCGGAACGGACGGGAAACTGGCAGTACAACGCCATCTTCCCGCAATACCAGCTCGCCGTCTACGACCGGGAGACCGGCCGGCGCACGCGGATGTCGGCGCGCTACGGGTCGGCCTTCAGGCCGGCGATCTCCCCCGACGGCCGGTGGCTGGTCTATGGGAGCCGGCTGGACGTGCATACGGGACTGCGCATCCGGGACACGGAGTCGGGTGAGGAGCGGTGGCTCGCCTACCCGGTGCAGCGCGACGACCAGGAGTCGACGGCCAGCCTGGATGTCCTGCCAGGTTACGCCTTCACCCCCGACTCCCGCGCCGTCGTCGTCTCCTACGGCGGACGGATCTGGCGGGTGCCGGTCGACGGCACCGAGGCGACCGAGATCCCGTTCCGGATCGACGTCGAGCTGCCGCTTGGTCCCGCCGTCCGATTCGAGTACCGCATCGAGGACTCCCCGACGTTCACGCTACAGCAGATCCGGGACGCCGTCCCCTCTCCGTCGGGTGACCGTCTCGCCTTCACCGCCCTGGATGAGCTCTGGGTGATGGACTATCCGGACGGCGAGCCCGTCCGGCTCACAGACCTCGAGGTCGGCGAGTTCCACCCAGCCTGGTCGCCGGACGGCGCCTCGATCGCCTTCGTCACCTGGTCCGACGCGGAGGGCGGCCACGTCTACCGCACGGGCGCCGACGGCGGCGGGACCCCGCAGCGGCTGACCACCGTCTCCGGCTACTACCGGCAGCCCGCCTGGGCCCCTGATGGGTCGAGGATCGTGGCGGTAAGGAGCGCGGCCAGGGACATGCAGGAGGCGAGAGGCTTCTTCCGCAGCGGCCTGGGCGAGGAGTTCGTCTGGATACCGGCGACGGGCGGGGACCTGACGCTGGTCGCGCCCGCCGGCAACCGGTCGGCGCCCCACTTCTCGGGCTCCAGCGACCGGATCTACGCCTACAGTCCCTCCGACGGGCTCGTCTCGTTCCGGTGGGACGGCACGGATGAGAAGGAGCACCTCAAGGTCACCGGGGCGAAGCTACCGGGGGCCGAGCAGCCGATGCGCGCCTCCGTCGTGCTCCTCTCGCCCACCGGAGGAAAGGCGCTCGCGCAGGTGGTGAACGACCTGTACGTGGTCACGGTCCCGTACGTGGGCGGCGAGACGCCCACCGTCTCGGTGGCCAAGCCCGAGGCGGCGGCCTTCCCGGTGCGCAAGCTCACCGACGTCGGCGGTCAGTTCCCGGCCTGGGCGGAGGACGGCGAGTCCGTCCACTGGTCGATCGGAAACGCGCATGTCGTCTACGACCTCCCGCGCGCCGAAGCGTTCGAGGACAGCGTGAAGGCGGTCAAGAAGGCCGAGGCCGCCGCGGCCGCGGAGGAGGAGGAAGCAGAGGGCGGCGGCGAGGGTGAAGAGGACGGAGCGGAGGGCGGCGAGGATGAGGCGCCCGGCGACGCCGAGGCGGAGGAACCGGAAGTCGAAGAGGAAGAGGCCGAGGCAGAGGAGGAGGGAGAGGAGGCAGAGGAGCCGCGGTACGAGCCCGACGAGCGGCGGATCGAGATCACGGCAGAGCGTGATATCCCCCGCGGGACCGTTGTGCTGCGGGGCGGCCGGGCCATCACGATGGTCGGCGACGAGATCATCGAGGACGCGGCGATCGTCGTCCGAGACAACCGGATCGAGCGGGTCGGGCCGAGCGCCGAGGTGGAGACGCCGTCGGGCGCGCGGGAGATCGACATGACCGGCACTACCATCATCCCCGGCTTCGTGGACACCCACTACCACGCGCAGTGGCTGGTACCGGGCATCCACAACACCCGCGTCTGGCAGTATCCGGCCAACCTCGCCTATGGGGTGACGACGACCCGCGATCCCCAGACCGCGACGACCGACATCCTCACCTACAGCGATCGGGTCGAGACCGGGAACCTGATCGGCCCCCGCATCTACTCCACCGGCCCCGGCGTCTTCCTGACGGAGCAGATCCGCGATCTGGATCACGCGCGCGACGTGCTCCGCCGTTACGCGGAGTACTACGACACGAAGACGTTCAAGATGTACATGTCGGGGAACAGGCAGCAGCGGCAGTGGCTGATCATGGCCGCGAAGGAGCTCGAGCTGATGCCGACGACCGAGGGCGGGCTCGACTTCCCCCTCAACCTCACCCACGCCATCGACGGCTACTCGGGGCTCGAGCACTCGCTTCCGATCACCCCGATCTACGAGGACGTGGTGGAGCTGTTCGTCGAGGCCGGGATCACCCACTCCCCGACCCTGCTCGTCTCCTACGGCGGGCCGTTCGGGGAGAACTACTACTACGCCACCGAGCGCGTGCACGACGACGAGAAGCTGCGCCGCTTCACGCCGCACGCCGAGATCGACGCCAAGTCACGCCGCCGCGGCAACAACCCGGGGCCGGGCGGCTGGTTCATGCCCGAGGAGTACGTGTTCGACAATCACGCCCGTTTCGCGAAGGACCTGATCGAGGCGGGCGGGCGAGTTGGGATCGGAAGCCACGGCCAGCTACAGGGGGTCGGATACCTCTGGGAGCTCTGGTCGATGCAGTCGGGAGGGATGTCGCAGCACGACGCGCTGCGGGCCGCCACGATCCTGGGCGCCGAGGCGATAGGCTTCGAGCGGGACATCGGCAGCATCGAGGATGGGAAGCTGGCCGATCTCGTCGTGTTCGGCGCCGACCCACTGGCCGACATCCGCAACACGGCTCAGATCCGCTACGTCATGAAGAACGGCCGGTTGTACGAAGGCGAGACGCTTGACGAGGTCCACCCGCGCGAGCGCCCGTTCCCGCCGTTCCGCTGGACGGATCGCGAGCCTGAGACGGCCGCCGGGATCCGCGGCTCAATCCTCGGGCATTAACACCCAGAGAATGATGTAGATCAGGAGGCCGGGAAACGCGGCGGAGGAGATCGACACCAGCACATAGAGGCCGCGAACGACCCGTACATCCCAGCTCAGTGTGTCGGCGAGCCCGCCGCATACACCCGCTATTAGGCGCTGGCCACGAGATCGCTTGACCGAGATTCGCACCTAGCGCTTCTCAGAAGACGACCATGGTAAGCTTTATGAGGGCCAGTATCCCGCTCCAGAGCAGAAGCGCCAGCCCGACCTTTACGATCATTGCCGTTCGTGGACCTACCCTGGCGTCGCGATCCATTTCGTGCTCCTCCCAGATGGTAAGTATGAATCAAGGCTGCAAATCAGATGCCGTGCAGACGCGCAGCTATCGAACCGGCCTCAACTGGCAGCGCCCAAGACCGCGTCCGGGCTCTTAAGTCGGGTTGGCCTCCACGTAGTCGCGAAGAAATCGATCCACCGCGTCCGCGACCTGTGCGTAGAGCGTTGTCGTGAGGTCTGTGGGAACGATCGTGGGTTGCGAGGTACCGGTTCCCCAGGTCGGCATGACCGAGCACCCGGAAGGCCGGGGAAGGCCCTCGACGCAAACCTCCTGCAAGACCTGGAGTCGTAGAACGTACGCCCAACCGAACGGCTTCCCTCCGAGCATCAGCGTACTGATGCCGACATCGAGCTCGAGATAGGCACTCCTCGGCGAGGCGTCCTTGGGCCGAAGGCTCCGCACGTTCGCGTCGCCGAGCATGGTTTCGATGAACGTCCGCACCGCATCTCGGTCGGGGCACGCCTCGGCGGCTTGACGGTCGACGGTGAAGACCGCCCGCACCTCAACCCCACTGAGTCCCTGCAGCGATTCGCGGGTCGAAAGGGGCCAGCCGGTCGGATTCGGCTCCTGGCCGAACAGCAGCGACGCGTTCGGGGCGATCCAGAGAATCAGAGCGATCGCAACGGCCAAAGATCTAAGAACAGACATGATCACCTCCCCGGCTCTCCGCTTCGCCAGCCACCTCTGTGGGGACCGGCGTGACAGCTCGTTTTGGTGTCATGCACGGATGGCACCACGGTGCGAAGGTAGCCGTGATAGAGCGTAAAACGATTGGTTATTTGGTATTACGGGTATGGAAGGTACGCGCCTCGGGTCGGGCGAATCGGACAAGCCTCGCGCATCGACTGAGACATTTGTTCACAGTTCGGCTGTCTCACGCGAAACGGGCGGCGACGGGCGAAGGCTAAGCCCTTTTTGCCCAGCCGTGCTCCAGATGTCGATCCCGGCGAACAGCCAGAGCGCCTGTATGGCGGCGCGCGAAGCCAGGCCTGGCCGTGCGCGCTGCAGAGCACCCCCCCTGCTCATCTTGGCTGCGAGCCGCACAAGCGGCCCCCTGTACTCCTCGTCCGCGGCCCCCGGAAGGAACCGTCCCTGCTGCAACGTCGTGGACGGGCCGGCTGCTGCTACTGCCCGTCGCCTCCCTCTGAGTCGCCCGAGCTGGCGCTCGGTCCCAGTACGTAGAATCCGTCCCGGTGATGCGGGCAGGCTTCACCGAACGCGCTCGGCCCGTCGCCGTAGCGCTCCTCGAGCCGCTGGCCGGACTCCTCGACCGCCGCGATGATGGACTCGATGCTCTCGCCGATCGTGTAGATGCCGACGTTGTACTCGCTCGCCCAGGCATGCACGAAGTACCCGTGGCTCTCCACCATCCCCTCGGCGATGAGCTCGTTCCAGACGGGGATGTTCTGCGTCTCCGCCTCTTCCATGGCTTCGCCGAGCTTGTTGAAGTCACACATGTAGAACGAGAGGCGTAGAGTGGGTGGTTGACCGCCTTCCTCCTAAGCTAAAGCGGTTCCGGGCATGGCCAGCGCGGCCAACAGCGGGATGAGCAGGATGCGTCTCATGTGGGCCTCCGCGTGAGGTGGAAAACAGGAAACGAGCGATAAGATGCGCACCCCCGCATCCTGGTGGGAAGGGCAGGCGCGGCAACGAACTCGCACCGCATCGAGCTCTCGGCGCAGAGCCGTACCCAAACAAAACCCGAAGATGGGCCCGATCGTCCCGTAAGGTTCCCAGCCCCGGGTGCATCTAACCCCCTGCCGGTAGCTGTTGGCAGCAATAGCTCGCAGGGAGGCCTAGTTGCGTACCCTATCGAAGCTGTACAGCAGTAGAGGTGTCGGCAGTAAGAGTAGCCACGATTCATCCAGGCGGGCCGGGTCCGCGCATCGCGTGCTGGCCCGGTGGCGCATCAGGATAGCCGATGAGCGAGGGGCCATCCTCATGTTCGTCGCCGTATCGCTCGTCGGTATCATCGGTGTCAGCGGTTTGGCGATCGACCTCGGGCGTGGATACGTCACGAAGATCCGTCTCTCCCGGGCCGTCGACGCCGCCGCCATCGAGGCGGCATCGAACATCCGGCTCGGCATAGCACAGGCCGAGGCAAGCGGCCGGGCGATCGCCGCGCTAAACGGCATCGTGGACGGGGTGGACGGGATCTCCCTCTCCCTCTCCTTCGACCTCAACCTGTACGGCGAGACGACGGTAACGGCGAGGGCGAGTCAGTCGATAACCACGACCCTCGCCAAGGTCCTGGGTCAGGACGAGATGGATCTGTCGACGGAGGCCGTCGCGGCGGTGCCACCGGTGGACATGATCCTCGTTCTGGACCAGTCCGGCTCACTGGGAGCTCAGGGCGTGTGGGATGACCTGCAGGCGGCCGCCAATCAGTTCGTCACCCACTTCGACGACTCGCTCGACCAGATCGGGCTCGTGCACTATCAGATCCGGGCCGAGGACGCCTTCGAGATCGACGGCCTCTTCACGACACCTGTCACGAACGCGATCGACAACATGAACTCGGCCGGCGACACCAACACCGGCGAAGGGCTGCGGCTCGCCCTGAAGCAGATTAAGTCGAAGGTCGTCCGCGAGCGCTCTGCCAAGGTCGTGGTCTTCTTTACCGACGGCCGGCCTACCGCCTTTCGAGACATGATCAACGGTAAGGATCGGGTGCTAGCCGTTGGAAGGAGTAGCTCCGGAAACATACGCGGCCTGTTCGATAACCCCGAGGCACTGCCGATGTCGGAGAATCCGACGCCCGACGATTGCATCAAGGTGCCTGAGTGCTACGGATGGACGGAGCCGACGGTCCGCGAAGAGTCGCGGCTGAGGGGACTCCATTGGGCCGACAAGATCCGCAGGGACAGCGTCGTCGTCTATACGATCGGATTGGGAAATCCGGCCGCCACGGACCCGATCGAAACGCCGGACCTGGGTTATCTGGAGCTGCTGGCCAACGTGGGCGGAATCGCGGACCCCGATCAGCCGCGTGGCCGCTCCTACTTCGCCCCGTCGTCTGCCCAGCTGCAGGAAGTGTTCCAGCAGGTGGCGCGCGACCTCATGGTTCGACTCGCCAAGTAGGGTCTCTCGGGCAGCAAGGGATGTCGAGCAAGCAGGGGATGTCGAGAGAGTAGCCGGCGTCCGATCGCGACTCAGGCCGCGGTCGGCTCCTTCCCGATCGCGCGCCTGAGGACCAGGTATCCCCACACTCCCGCGATCAGCGAACCCGCGATGATGCCGATCTTCGCCTCATCCACCAGGATCCCCTTGAAGGCCAGCTCGCTGATGAACAGCGACATCGTGAAGCCGACGCCGGCCAGGCAGCTCACGCCGTAGATCATCGGCCAGGTCACGCCTTCGGGCCGCGAGCCACGCCCGCTCTTCACCACCAGCCAGGTGAACAGCGTGATGCCGACCTGCTTCCCAAGGACCAGTCCCAGAATCACGCCGAGGGTGACCGGATCGTCCAGCAGGCCGAGCCTCTCCTTGTCCAGCACCACCCCCGCATTGAACAGGGCGAAGAGCGGCAGGATGATGAACGAAACGACCCGGTGCAGGGCATGCTCGAGCGCGATCCCGGAGGGTATCATGCTGCCGATGGTGTGCTGCAGATCGTCCAGCCACTCCATCTGAGCCGGCTCCAGGAGCATGCTCACGCGGGAGACCTCGTCTTCCTTGACCTCCTCCATATCGCGCCCGGCGCGGCGCATGCGCTCGAAAAACTCACGCGGCTCGATGCGCGCCCGGATCGGTACCGCGAATGCGACGAGAATGCCGGCCACCGTGGCATGGACGGCGTGCGCAGGTGGGCACGGTTCGCCGCGACGAGAAGGACGAAGAGCGCGACGGCCACACCGAGCGCCACGAGGTTCACGTTCTCCGTGTAGAAGATGGCGATCACGAACACGGCTCCGATGTCATCGGCTATCGCCACGGCCGTCAGGAACACCTTCAGACTCGTCGGAACCCGGCTTCCGAGGAGCGCCAGGATACCGAGCGCGAACGCGATGTCCGTCGCCATCGGAACACCCCATCCGCGGGCCGCCTCGGTGTTGGCATTGAAGGCGAGGAAGACGGCGGCCGGGACGACCATCCCGCCGAGGGCCGCCGCCACGGGCACGCTCGCCAGTCGAAAAGACGAGATGTGGCCGACCAGGATCTCCCGTTTGATCTCCAGACCGACGACGAAGAAGAAGAGCACCATGAGGCCGTCGTTGATCCAGTGCTGGAGCGAGAGCTTGAACGCCGCGTCGCCCCACGAGACGCCGATGTAGGTGTGCTGAAGGTCGAAGTACGTGGCGGACCAGGGGGAGTTCGCCCACGCGAGAGCGATCGCCGTGGCGAAGACGAGCACGATGGCCCCGGATGCCTCGGAGCGGAAGAAACGCTGGAACATCCCGGCGTCGTGGAGCTCGCCGGCGGCACTCATCGCATCACTCGTCGCTTAAAGGCGCGTCGGTGCCGCGGCCCCGGCCGGAAAGACCCACGAGGAGAGCGGCGGGAAAGAGGACGATGTATCCGAGGACCAACAGCAGCGGTGCCGCGGTGATCGAGCCGCGGCTGAGGAGCACGTACCCGGCGATGATCGCCGCCAGGGCCGCCCCGAACAGCGCGTAGTTGATCGGCGCGAACGCGAACCCCCTCGCGCCGTAGTCTTTACGTTCTTCAGGCATGGCGGGCACGATAGACGACCGGAATGGCGGCGTCAAACGGCTCAGTCGGGCTCCGCCGCCCCTCCCATCAGGGCGCAGCCCACGAGCGAGCGCTCCCCGAACCGCACGCTCGACGCGTACCGGTAGGAGACGTCGGACATCGTGTCGCTGCACGGACGCTCTTCGATCGTCACGGAGATCGTCTGGGCGCCGGCCTCGGCGGTCCACTCCCATCTGCCGTTTCCCGGCTCCGTCACGTCCCGAGGAGACTCGAACTCCACTGGATCTTCTCCCAACCCTTCGTAGCGAAGCCGGTCCCTGAACACCCTGACGTTCCAGAACGGCTCGTTTCCCAAAGCGATGAAGACGAGGTCGGGCAGATCCGCCGGCCCACCGGCCCCCTCTGCCTCCTCGGGCGTGGCGGCGGGCGTCTCTGCGGGCACCGGTGCCTCGTCGGGTATCTCGGCGGGCGGCGGCTCGACGCCGCATGCGCCGAAGACGAGGAGGCAGAGGGCCAAGACCCGCGACCGGTCGGCGGGCGCGCTCATGACTCTTGTTTCCACTCGTCCGGGTCCGGCGGGATCCAGTCGATGATCTCCATCGGCAGCCCGGCGGCCGCGTTCTCCATCTCCTCCCGGCGCATGCGATCCAGCTTGACCCGGTCCCGGCGCTTCCGGCGCGAGCCGACCCAGAGCACGAGGAGCGTGATGGCGACCCAGAACAGCGCCGCACGCGACAGCACATAGAGCGTGCCGTAGCGGCTCGACACCGTCCGCTTCCAGCGCGCCTCGAACTGCTCCGCGGTCAGCCCGTAGACGGTGCGCAGGGTCTCGTCGAACGAGCTTCCCGCGGCCAATCCGTCGAACAGCGCCCGCAGGCCGGCCTCGCCGCCCGACTCCAGCAGCTGCTCCACCGCCGTGTACGACAGCAGGTAGGCCGCCGCGGCGCCGTCGCGGTGGCCCGGAAAGCGAAGCGAGAGGTCTGAGAGGCTGGTGTGTCCGCGCAGGAAAGCCATCCGAACCGCCCACCCCTCCTCCCATCCCCATTCACCGGAGGCGAGCTGAGCGTAGCCCTCGTTGAGCCACCGGGGAGAACGTCCGTTCGTGGCCCGATGGAGAGCCAGGTGCGCGAGCTCGTGGCGGAGGACGCGCCGCACGGGAGCCAGCGCTCCGACGGCCTCCCCCGCCCTCACGACCGTTAGGCCTCGCTCGGGCCACGCCGCTCCCGCCACCCAGTCTGCGCCCGGCGCCGAGGGATCGGCGCATGCGATGTCACGTGCCAGGCGGACCGTGCTTCCTCTCAGGGCCACCTCGATCTCGCCGATCGCCGGCATCGGCGCCCGGGTTCCGGGATCATCGGCCAGCATCCGGGCCATCCGCTCCAGGCCCGGATCCGCCTCCCAGACCAACCCGGCAGACTCGAAGCGCACGACCTGCTCCGGGCAGTCGAGGCCCTCCTGCGGGACCGCCGGGAGCGGCGCCGGCGCCAGCAGGCCGAGGAGCACGACCCAGCCGAGGCTGAAGAAGGCCGTCACGGAGGCCGGCTCGCCCACTGCGCCGCACTCCGCAGCGGCTCGGGCAGCGGAGAGGTGAAGTCCATCCGCTCCCCCGTTCGCGGGTGGCGAAAGACGAGGCGGGCGGCGTGGAGGAACATCCTGCCGGAGCGGCGAGCGAACTCTTCCGCCCAGTGGCCACCGGCCCCGACGAAGCCGCGCTCCCAGCGCGGAGCGTAGATCGGATCGCCGACGACCGGGTGCCCGAGCGCGCGGAGGTGCACACGCACCTGGTGCGTGCGGCCGGTCTCCAGACGAATGGCCAGGTACTCGGCCGAGGGCCACCGCTCGAGCCGCCGGTAGTGGGTGACGGCGGGACGCCCACCCTCCACCACGGCCATCCGCTTCCGGTCCCGCGGATCCCTTCCGATCGGCATGTCGATCGTTCCCTCTTCCTCCTCCAGCTTCCCCCAGGCAGCCGCGAGGTATCCCCGACGGATGCGTCGTCGCGCGATCACATCCGAGAGCTCGCGATGGGCTTTGTCCGTCCTGGCCACGACGAGCAGGCCGCTCGTGTCGCGATCCAACCGGTGGACGATGCCGGGCCGAAGCGGGGCGCCCGTCGAGGACAGATCTCCCAGACGGTGCAGAAGCGCGTTGACGAGCGTGCCGCTCGGGTGGCCGGGAGCCGGATGCACGACCATCCCGGCCGGCTTCTCGACGACCGCCAGGTCGTCGTCTTCGTAGCGGATCTCCAGGGGGATCGCCTCCGGCCCGACCTCTATCGGCGTCCTCGGGGGAAGGGCGACTGTCACGGTCTCGCCGCGAGTCACGGCCCGGCTCTTTGCCACCGCCTTGCCATTCACCTCGACGAGGCCCTCGGCGATGAGCGCGGCGGCTCGACTTCGGCTGATGTCGAGGCGCTCCGCCAGGTGACGGTCGAGCCGGGAGTGCGGCTCTTCGATCTGGAAGGTGACGACTTCTGGAAGGCCGGCTTCAGGACTCTCCGACGCTCGCTCCCGGAGTCGGCCACGTTGAACACCCACCAGCGATGGCTCCCAATGCCCACGTCGAGGAAATCGACCACGCCGCGCTCGTAGCGCAGGCGATCGATGATGTTCCCGACCGCTCCCGATCCGACGAGTGCCACGGCGAGGAGCCGGAGGCGGTCGGTCGCCGGAGTCGATCGATAGATCGCGGTAAGAACGCCGAGCGCCACGATCGAGAGCACGAGGAAGAAGATCCGGGAATGCTCTCCGATGTTGATGCCGAAGGCGGCGCCCGGATTGTGGGTGTAGGTGAGCCGCACGAAATCTCCGATAACGGAGACCGTCTCGTGATAGCTCATGTTGTTGACGATCCACCATTTGGTGGCCAGATCGAGCGTAACGACGACTGCCAGGACCCAAAGCGCCAGGGCAGGCTTGCTGAGTCCCTTGCCAGCCGAACCCTCTTCGTCCAGCGCTTTCGCGTTCAGCGCTCCCGCCGTCTCGGTCTCGTCAGATCGAGACACCGCTCTCCTCGCGCTCCTTGCACTTGATGCAGAGGCGCGTGTGCGGAAGGGCGTCGAGGCGCTCCCAGCCGATCTCGTCTCCA
>JBDGZR010000051.1:0-16982 GCA_039588495.1 Gemmatimonadota bacterium
GATGGAGGAGCACGCCGACATGAGCAGCATCATGCAGGAGACGCTGAGCGTCTCGGGCGCGCTGCTCGTCAAGCTGTTCGGGCGCGCCCGGGATGAGGATGAGCGCTTCTCGGCTCAGGCCGCGAAGGTTCGCGATCTGGGCATCGTCCAGGCCACGATCGGACGCTGGTTCTTCATGTCTCTGGGCCTGGTCAGCGCGATCGGCACGGCGCTCGTCTTCTGGGTCGGTGCGGTCATGGTGATCAAGGGCACGCTCACGATCGGCACGATAGTGGCCCTCGCGGCCTATCTCCGCCGGCTGTATGGCCCGGCGTCGTCGCTGTCGAACGCCCGGGTCGAGTTCGCGACCTCGCTGGTCTCGTTCGAGCGGGTCTTCGAGGTGCTGGATCTACCGACGGCGATCGAGGAGCCGCCCGACGCCATCGAGCTGACCGACGTCGAGGGTCGGATCGACTTCGACGACGTCTGGTTCTCGTACGGCGAAGGGGACGCGGAAGGCCTCGAGTCAGTCCGGCGCTACAAGTGGTCGGGGCTGACGCGCGAGGATGAGGAGGTGGCCCGCGTCGCAGCGGACGGCTTTACGCTTTCCGGGTTGAGCTTCGAGATCGCGCCCGGCGACACGGTAGCGCTCGTAGGGCCGAGCGGCGCCGGTAAGACCACGCTCACGAACCTCGTGCCCCGGCTCTACGACGTCTCCCGTGGCAGCGTGAGGATCGACGGACGGGACGTCCGGGAGCTGAGCCTCGACTCGATCGCCCGGGGGGTCGGAGTGGTGACTCAGGACCCCTACCTGTTCCACGACTCGATCCTCGCGAACATCCGCTACTCCAGGCCCGATGCGAGCCTCGACGAGGTCCGCGCGGCCGCGGCGGTGGCGAACATCGATGACTTCATCGCCGGCCTGCCCAACGCGTACGACACGATCGTGGGTGAGCGTGGATACCGCCTGTCGGGAGGCGAAAAGCAGCGGGTCGCGATCGCCCGCGTCATCCTCAAGGATCCCGCGATCCTCATCCTGGATGAAGCCACGTCCCATCTCGATGCACGCTCGGAAGCGCTGATCCAGGACGCGCTCGACCACATCATGGAGGACCGGACGTCGCTGGTGATCGCGCACCGGCTCTCCACGATCCTGAAGGCCGACCGCATTCTGGTGCTGGACAACGGGGAGCTGGTCGAGGCCGGCTCGCACCTCGAGCTGTTGGAAGGGGGCGGCCTCTATGCGCACCTCTTCCAGACGCAGTTCCGCCACGCGGACGATGGCCTCAAGCCGGCTGCCGCGGGTCCCCCGTGACCTTGGCCTCGGGTTGAGAGTGATGAGCGCGCATCTTCTTTCCGTGAACGTGGGGTTGCCGCGGGGCTTCGAGTACAACGGCCGGCCGGCGGAAAGCGCCATCTGGAAGCGGCCCGTAGAAGGGCGAGTGCGCGCGAGAGGCGTCAACCTCGAGGGCGATGGGCAGGCCGACCGAAGCGTGCACGGCGGCGTCGACAAGGCCGTCTACGCCTACGCCATAGAGGATTACCGCTGGTGGGAAGAGGAGCTGGGCCGCGAGCTGGAATACGGCCAGTTCGGGGAGAACCTGACGACGGAAGGACTCGATCTCACGAGCGCCCTGGTCGGCGAGCAGTGGGAGGTGGGAGGTGCGGTCCTCGAGGTGTCGGAGGCGCGCATGCCCTGCTGGAAGTTGGGGCATCGCATGGATGACAAGCGCTTCCCAAAGCGCTTTCTCGCCGCGGGGCGGCCTGGCGCCTACCTGCGGATCCTGGGTGAGGGAGAGCTGGGCGCTGGCGACGACATCCGGGTGGTGCACCGACCGGAGCACGATCTGACCATGGGCGATCTGTCCCGCATTTACGCCGGGGATCGCGAGGAGGCAGGACGGCTGCTGGCCGTGCCGCAGCTATCCGCCTCGTGGCGCGAGTGGGCCGAGGAGTGGATGGATCGCCACCCTGCCGACGAAGGGTAAGGTGCCGATGGAGGGTAGAGGGACGCCGCGCGGTACGAAGCCGGACAGGCTCTCCCGCCCACTGCGGCTCATGCTCGGCGTCCTGTTCGTGATGACCGGCGCAATGAAGCTCCTCGTCCCGATGCTCGCGGACGCCTGGTCTGGCCAGCTTCTCGCCTCGGGCCTTCCGCTCGTCACTCTCAGCCAGTGGACCGTCCCGTTCGTCGAGATCGCCGTCGGACTCGCGATGCTCACGGGCACGCATGCGCGCTTGGCCAGCCTTGTCGTGATCGGGATCATGCTCGTCGCCACATACGTGCATCTGGTCGTGGACGACCCGAGTCTCTTTCCGCTTCAGCCCAGCGAGCCGATCATCCCGATTATCGTGATCGCCATGGCCTCCTACGTGCTTTGGAAGGGAGGTGGCTCCTGGAGCCGCGATCTCAAAGCTCGAGGAGGTCGATGATGCGCAGGCTTCTCGTTCCGATGCTGGTCGTGCTCGCCGCTTCGTTCGTCGAGGCGCCGGGAGCCTCGCCGACCGGCGGAGCCTTCCACAGCGGCGCCGGACCCCAAGATGAGATGGCATCCGCTGTACAGGCTCTCCTGTCCATGCTCCCGGCCGAGCAGCTGAGCCGCGCGCAGCTACCGCTGGATTCAGAGTGGCGCACGAAGTGGCATTACTTCCCGAGCTGGATCTACGAGCGCCAGGGGCTGAGCCTGGGTGAACTGACGGACGCACAGCGTGCGGGGATCCACCGAGTCGTAAGCACGGCGCTGAGCGACCGTGGGTACTTGAAGGCGACCGGCATCATCCTGCTCGACGACCTCGCCCGTCAGTTCGCTCTCGAGTTCATCGAGCGGGAGGGTGAGCGTCCCGACTTCGGCAGGCGCGAAGCCGAGCGGTTCGGCAGCGAGTTCTACTTCTTCACCGTCTTCGGCGACCCCTCCTCCGACGGCGCATGGGCATGGCGGCTCGAGGGCCACCACCTGTCACTGAACTTCACGTCCGCCGGAGGGCTGACGGTCGGCACGCCCCAGTTCATGGGCACGAGTCCCGCCCGGGTCGAGCACGGTCCCTACGCCGGCTGGCGCCTTCTGGCGGCCGAAGAAGACATGGGGAGGGCGCTGATCGCGTCGCTGGAGGAAGGTCAGCGTAGCGCGGCTCGCCTCTCGTTCGAGACTCCGGCTGACATCATCACCGGCCCGGAGAGCGAGAGGCGGCTCGAGGCGTTCGAGGGCATCCCGGCGTCAGCGCTGACCCCTGATCAGCGCCTGCGGTTGCGGCTCTTGATCGGGCAGCACGTAGGCAACCTCCGCGAGGACCTGGCGGCCGACGAGCTGAGTGCGATGGAGGAGGCGGGCTTCGAGCGGGTACATTTTGCATGGGCAGGGAGCACGGAGCCGGGCGAGCTTCTCTACTACCGCGTCCACGGTCCGACCCTCGTCCTCGAGTTCGCCAACACCCTGGACGACCCCAACCACATCCACACGGTTCTCCAGGGCCGAGACGCGTCGGGAGTCGATCTGCTTCGTAGCCACTATGCGGAGAGCCCGCACGAGGGATACTAGGCGAACCGGTGGCCAGCCCGCGCACCTGCGCGCACCGGCTCCGTACGGCTCCGCATAGTTGACGGGCTTCTTCCCCTCGTGTGAGGTTCGTGAGATTCAATGACTGCTCATGCGGCGGTCGGCGAGCCTCGGCCTCTGCGTGCGCTGTCGTCTGCTTGGCTCCCGCATGCCCTCGCGCCACGATCCGGATATCGTTGATGTTCGGGCCCTACTGGGGGGAGATCCGACGCGGCACATGGATGAGCTTTGGCTGAAGGACCAACCATGAGTGCCCACTCATAGCGGCGGCTAGCGAAGGACGTGGCAGAGTGTGGGAATCGTGGCGTCCACACACTGCCGCACTCCTCGTTCTGGCCGCCGCCGCATGCCAACCAACCGGCGATCGCGACGAGCTCCGAGAGACCACCGCGACGATCGCCTCCTATGAGCGCGGGCTGTACCCTGAGGAGGACGTGCCCGCGAAGTTCCTGACGTTTCTCTCCCTGACCACCCTGGACGAAGAGGGAGGGCTGGAGGGTCGTCTCGCCCGCCGCTGGGAGCACTCCTCCGATTTCCGGGAGTGGACTTACCATCTCCGCACCGACGTCAGGTGGCACGCCGGCGTGCCGGTCAGCGCGCACGACATCGAGTTCAGCGTGGACCTCTGGAAGCGTGTGCCCCACTACTACACTTCCTTCATCGAGTCCGCGGCGGCTCTGGATGACTCGACGGTGATGATCCGCTACACGAGCTCCGCCGACGAGTCGATAATGTCGTACCTCACCTACTACCCGAAGCACATCCTGAGCGCGCTGGATCCGGACGAGTTCTACGAGTGGGATTTCTGGACCCATCCCGTGGGCAACGGGCCCTATCGCTTCGTGCGCCATATGCCTCAGACGATGATAGAGTTCGCAGCCAACCCGGACTTCTTCGCGGGGGAGCCGAGGATCCAGCGGGTCGTCCTGAAGTTCACCGGGGAGGCTGGCCTCACCGAGCTGCTGAGCGGGAACGTAGATGCGGTGACGTGGACGAACCCTGCTGAAATCCCGAAGTTCGCCGCGGACGCTCGATTCCAGGTCTACTTCTCGCCACAGTCATACCGGGGCTACGCCTTTTACTGGCGGAACGACCACCCTCTCTTCGAAGATCCGGCCGTCCGGAGGGCGCTCACATTCGCCATCGACCGGAGAGAGCTCCTGCGGGCGCTGAACCTGCCGGAGAGCATTCCGATCGTCGATGGTCCATTCACGGAGCGTCAGCTCCGCAGGGACGCGCTGCCCGACCCGCTCCCCTTCGATACCGAGCAGGCACAGACGATCCTCGATGCAGCGGGGTGGCTGGACCGGAATGGCGACGGCGTCCGCGAGCGAGACGGGATGATGTTCCGCTTCACCGCTTCGGTGATGGCTTCCCAGGGCGGCAACGAGACGGCCATCCTGCTGCAGGAGCATCTGCGGCGTATCGGCGTGCGCATGGATCTCCAGCCGCTGGACCAGGGAAACTTCCGGGAGAAGATTCGGACGGGCGCCTTCGAAGCCGCCTTCGGGCCATTCGGCAACAGCCCTGTCGCCCTAGGCGCCATCCGCCTGGGTCGGGGCGCTCCCCTCGGGTACGAGAACGCAGAGGTGGTCGAGCTCGTCGAGCAGGCGGCCGAAACAGCGGATCCCGAGACCAGAGACCGGATCTACAGCCGTCTTGTCGAGATCCTGCAGGCCGACATGCCAATCACCTTCCTCGGTCCCCGGGTCAACGTCGTCTTCGCCCATCGGCGCCTGCAGGGGCTCCGTAGTCCCTGGCGTGTGGACCCGGCCTGGAGGATGGAAGGCTTGTGGCTGGAGGACGGCAGGTGAGGGGAGGGGTGGCTCGCCGCGCCGCGCGCCTCGCCTCGCTCCACTTCGACCCGGCGGAGTTCTACGAGTGGGAGTTCTGGACGCACCCCGTTGGGAACGGACCGTACCGCTTCGTCCGGTACGTCCCGGAGACCATGATGGAGTTCGAGGCGAATGCCCCATGAGGTCGCGGTTCGTGGCTCTGCGGGACGCTGGCGTCTGGCACTCTCCCTTGCGGCGGCGACGAGTCGCAGGGTTCGCCATTGGTATCGTCGCGCTCACCGTCCTTCAGGGCGGTTGCACCCGCCCTGAAGAAGAGCCCTCCCGGCGGGCTGCGACGCTGACGGTTTTGCAGCGCGGGAACGAGCGAGATGTCTTTGCCCCGCTGCGCTACGGTGCCCAGTTCCTCGTCTTCGCATCCCTCGTGAGATATGACGAAAGCGGGGAGATAGGCCCAGCGCTCGCACGCGGTTGGGAACACTCCCCCGACTACCGAGAGTGGACATTCCACCTGCGGACGGACGTGCGCTGGCACGACGGCGCGCCCTTCACCGCCCGCGACGTGCGGTTCACGAAGGACCTGTTGCAGGAAGCGTGGGAGATCCCGGATCCGGTGCAGGTCCGGGTGCTCGACGACTCCACCTTCACGCTCCTCTCTCCCGATCCCGTAGACGCGCTCGATTGGTGGGAGGTCGTCTACCCGGAACACCTTCTCGCGGGGCTGGATCCGGCGCGCTTCTACGAGTGGGAGTTCTGGGTGGATCCGGTCGGAGTCGGACCGTATCGGTTCGCTAACCGCGTGCCTCATACGATGGTCGAACTGGAGGCGAACCCCGACTACTACGCGGGGAAGCCGAGGATCGAGCGAGTGGTCCTAAAGTTCGGTGAGATGCCGATGAACGAGCTGCTGGCGGGCGGCGTGGACGTCGCGCGCGTCGAGCGTGCGGATCTTCCGAAACTCCGGGATGATCCCCGCTTCCACGCCTACGACCACCTCTACCCCAATATGGGATGGCGTAACGGGATCTACTGGAACCAGCGGGATCCTCTGTTTCGAGATCCAGTTGTCCGGCGAGCGCTGACGCTGGCCATCGATCGACCGGAGCTGCGCCGGGTCCTCAACCTTCCCGCCAACCTGCCGGTGGTTGACGTTCTCTTCACCGGGCGACAGTGGCGGCGTGGGGATCTGCCGGAGGGCTTGGCTTACGACCCGGGCCGGGCAGCGGCGCTGCTGGACAGCGTCGGCTGGCGGGACGTCGACGGCGACGGGATACGTGAGCGGGACGGGGCCGACTTCCGCTTCACGGCTCTCGCGCCCCAGACGGAGCAACATGACAGGGCGGCGCACTACGTGCAGGAGAGCCTCCGGCGGGTCGGAATCCGCATGGAGATCCAGCCTACCGAGCGCAGCGTGGTTTTTGCACGGCTGCACTCCGGTGACTACCAGGCCGCGTTCACCAGATTGAACCTCGGCGATCGCGTCGATCGCGCGTACTTCTTCGGCGAAGGCTCGCGGTTAGGGTACGTCAATGCCGAGGTGGCGAGACTCATCGAAGCGATCTCCAGCGCCATCGATCCAGAGGCCCGCGATTCGATCTACCGGACGCTCTGGCCCTTCCTCGAGGAGGACTTGCCGGCCGTGTTCCTGTACCCGGGAGCGTGGAGCATCGTGGCCGATCGGCGGGTCCGGGGACTCGAGAGCCCCTTTCACGCCGACCCGGTCATGCACATGGAGGAACTGTGGCTGGACGATACCAACTGAGCGTCAGGGCGGCGTGCCGGTGGATCCGATCTCTCATCTGCGACGCCCGCCTCATTCTTCCCCGGAGGGTCACATGAGCGCTACCGTCTCGCGTCGCGTACGAAGGGACAGAAGACGAAGACGAGCCGTACGCGGCTGCCGCTTGCTGGCGCTGACTTGCTGCCTTGCTTCAACGGGCGTTGCCTGCGGCCGCATCGAGGATTCGGCCTTGGCCCGGGGCTCCACAGTGATCATGGCGGTTCCCGACATCGAGGCCTTGAAGCCGGATCAGTGGGATCTCGACATGTTGACGTTTCTCGCACTGGCCAAGCAGAACGAACGCGGAGAGCTGGAGGGGCAACTTGCGGCGAGCTGGGATCACTCGTCCGACCATCGGGAGTACACGTTCCACCTTCGCACGGGCCTGCGCTGGAATGACGGGATCCCTGTAACCGCACACGATGTGAAGTTCACCCTGGATCTCCTCTGCGATCCTGATGTTGGCGAGTACTCGGGGATCGAGGCCACCGTCGTCGACGACTCCACCGTTCGGATCCGGGCCGCCAACCCCGGCTACATGGCCGATATCACCTACTTTCCGAGGCACCTGCTCGAGGAGCTGGACCCCAAGCGGTTCTGGCAATGGGATTTCTGGACGCGTCCAGTCGGAAACGGTCCCTACCGCTTCGTGCGCTACGTTCCCGAGACCCTGATGGAGTTCGAAGCGAACCCGGACTATTTCGGGTCCAAGCCCAGGATCGAACGAGTCATCCTGAAGTTCGTGGGCGAGGCAGCGATCACCGAGCTCCTGGCTGGGAACGTGGACATCGCCCCTGCCGAGCTTACACAGATCCCCCGGATCGCGAGGGATCCCCGCTTTCGCCTCTTCTTCCACGCCAGCCCCGGCGGTCGAGGGATCTACTGGAGAACAGATCACCGGCTCTTTTCCGACTCCCGGGTTCGTCATGCCCTCACCGTGGCCGTGGACCGCCGGGAGCTACTCGGCCTCCTCAACCTGCCGGACGCTCTGCCGATCACCGACGGGGTCTTCACCGGACGACAGTTCCGGCGCGGCGAATGGCCCGAGCCGCTGCCGTACGATCCGGAAGAGGCGCGGGCCCTGCTGGACGCGGCCGGCTGGGTGGACCGGGACGGAGATGGCGTGCGGGAGAAGGATGGTCGACAGTTTCGATTCACCGCGACCGTGTGGCAGGGCGACGGAATGCCCGAGCTCGCCGTGTACGTCCGGGAGTTCCTCCGTCAGGTTGGCGTGCACATGGAGATTGTGGTTTTGGAGGAGCCTATGATGTTTGAGACGCTCCGCGCCGGGGACTTCGAGGCCCTGTTCATGGTCGTGCAGTCGGGAGTGTCGGCGCAGCAAAGGGATTTTGGAAGGGAGAATCGCATTGGCTACTACAACCCGGAAGCGTTTGCCGTCATCGACAGTCTCCAGGTCACGGCGGATCCTGGGGAGGTCGACCGATTCTACCTCCGACTGACCGAGATCTACCGTGCGGACATGCAGGTGACGCGGCTGATCCCGTGGTCGACGGCCTGGTTTGTCCACAAACGGGTCCGGGGGATGAGCACTCCTTTCCGGGCGGAACCTGACACCTACATGGAGACGCTGTGGGTGGAGGAGTAGGGCCCCCGAACATATCCATCGCGAAGTCATCGTTGGACGCCTACGGTGGCGCCACCACACAAGACACACCGACATTAGACTCTAGACTACGCCGGGAGCGTACGGGTTCTTGAGTCCCCCTCTCAGCCATAACCGTTGGCCTGCGGCGGTGCGCTGGCTCGCGCCGCTCGTGCTTCCTTGCGCCGTGGCCGGCTCTGTCACGAACGGCGATCCCGTCGTCGAGCGCAGCTCCGCTGTCGGCGTCAACTACTGCTGCGGCTCTGAGGCGTTCACCCTTCTAATCGATGCTGAGCATCACAACGTCGATTCAGAGGCCGACCCGCCCCGCGGAATCCTGTTCGACTCCAATCGGGATGGGACGGTTGAGCTATACGAGATTCGGGCGGACGGGACCGAACGCCGCCTCACGCGATCCCGCGAGGGCGAATTCAGCCGGACTCCGGCGTGGTCGCCGAACGGATCGCGCATCGTCTTCCAATCCGGAACGAGGAGGACAGGTCCCCTTGCCCTCTTCGTGATCGACGCGGACGGCACAGGCCAGCGTTTGCTGGTGGGTGGCGAGGAGAACTTCTTCAGCCCTGACTGGTCACCGACCGGTGACCTCATCGCCTTTAGGGTGGATCGCGGCGATTCTACGGTCCGGGTCGACGCAGTGGCCCCGGACGGCTCCGGAAGGCGTGAGCTGATCGCGGAGCCGGCCTGGTCCCCGGCTTGGTCTCCCGACGGAGAGGAGATCGCGTACGTGGCCTCGGGAGACGGCACCTGGAACCTCTTCCTGATCGCTCGCGACGGCTCACGTCGTCGCCAGCTGACCCACTTCGAGGGTGGCGCCGGGGGCCCCGCCTGGTCGCCAGATGGTCTCCGCATCGCCTTCAACTCGGACGAGGATGGTAACTCGAACATCTACGTCATCGATGCGGATGGTACGGATCTGCACCGACTGACAAGCTCCCCGGCGATGGAGGCGGGCCCGAGCTGGTCGTGTGACGGCCAGTGGATCGCCTTCCACTCCGATCGTGACTCTTCGTTCGAGGGTGAGGAGATGTCTCGGGGTTTCGAGATCTACCTGATACGACCGGATGGCAGCGACGTCCGCCGCCTGACGAACAACACGGCGACGGATGCGCATCCGGATGCGTGTTAGCCGTGGCCGCCGAGCGGCTTTTGTCAGCCAGTCGGGGCGGAGCCCCCCCGGCTCAGCGCTTCTGCGACCATGCTTGGCCGGCGCTGTTGGTCTCGTTGGGGTCGCCGCGGCGACGATGTACGCGTGCAAGCCACATGACCTCTCGAAGGACGCGCCGTCCACCATCGCTGTTGCCTACTCAGAGGACTTCGTAGACGAGGCGTGGGACTCCGAGCCGAGGTTCCTCGTCTTTCTTCCATTGGTTGGGCATGACGAGCACGGCGAGGCGGAAGGCTGTCTGGCTCGCGCATGGGAGCATTCTCCGGACTATCGGGAAACGACGTACCATCTGCGGACCGACGTCCGCTGGCATGACGGCACGCCGGTTACGGCTCGTGATGTCAAGTTCACGCTCTGGCTCATGACGCGGCCCGAGGTCGGCGAGATGAGTCCGGAGAGCATAGAGGTGGTCACGGTCGTCGACGACTCGACGGTCTCGGTGCGGGGGACGTCGGACTGGGATGATCAGTGGACCGTCATTCTGCCGGCACACCTTCTCGAGGGTCTCGAGCCGACCGATCTCCGGGAGTGGGATTTCTGGCGGCAACCGGTCGGCAGTGGGCCCTACCGTTTCGTTCGCTACATACCACAGGTCTTGATGGAGTTCGAGGCAAATCCCGACCACCACCGGGGAAAGCCGATGATCGAGCGGGTCACGCTCAAGTTCGTCGAGGGCGCTCTCCCGCTGACCGAGCTTCTGAGCGGCAACGTGGACGCTGCCCCGGGGACGAGTCCGGCTCAGGTCAGGACGCTGGCTGCGGACTCCCGGTTCGAGGTGTATCGTTCGATCTCGGTGAACGAAGCCCGCGTCATCTACTGGCAGACGGACCATCCGATCCTGGGCGATCCGCGAGTCCGGCGGGCTCTCACCCTGGCAATCGACCGCCGCAGCTTGCTGCGCCTGCTGTACTTTCCTGACGATGGACCGCTCGTGGACGGTCCCGTCACCGCACGTCAGATGCGCCGCGGCGACCTGCCGAAGCCGCTGCCACACGACCCTGACGCCGCCCGAAAGCTTCTCGAGGCCGCCGGATGGATCGACGAGGACGGGGACGCCGTGCGGGAGCGAGATGGATCGGAGCTGCGCTTCACGGCGATCGTGCGTGGCTACTTCGCGCAACCCGGCTGGGATGACCTGCTCATCCACGTACAGGACCAGCTGCGGAGGATCGGCGTCCAGATGGAGATCCAGGTCCTGGACCGGGGGATCGTCTCGCAGCGACGCAGGAGCGGAGACTTCGAGGCGCTGTTCAGCTGGTACAACTCGAGGAATCTGTGGTTTCGGCCTCCGACTGGCTTCTTCCAACGGTTGGCCGGGCTCCTCGACAGCGCCGAGGTAGCGCTGGACCCGGATGTCCGGGATCGTGTCTACGGAGAGCTCGCCGATGTCTTCCGCGAGGAGGTGCCCCTCACCTTTCTTTTCCCGGATGTCTGGACCTGGGTGGTCCACCGCCGCATCCGCGGGCTGAGCGGCCCGTGGCGAGTCGACCCGCTGGCGCATATGGAACACCTGTGGCTGGAGGACGCGCCGTGAGGTGTCGTCGGCGAGCTTGCGGCTCTCTCTTCTAGTGTTGCGGACGTTCGGCCTCCGTCCTGGCTCGCGGTGGCCGGACATCGCGTGCCTGGCGCTCGCCTTGTTCACTTCCGCGTGCCGCGCTTCCGACCGCGAGGGAGTCGAGACGGAGACGCTCACCGTCGCCTACTGTTGCGATGAGTGGCTGATGTCGCCGAACTGGCAGATGCCTGCCATGCACATGCTCTTCATGCCCCTGGCCATAAGGAATGCGAACGATGATCTGGAGGGGCGACTCGCCAGGAGCTGGGAGCACTCTTCGGACTACCGGAGCTGGACCGTCCACCTGCGCACCGATGTGCGCTGGCACGACGGCGCGCCGGTCACGGCCCATGACGTCGCGTTCACGCTGGATCTGCTCACGCACCCGGCCGTTCTCCACTATCCGCCCGACGCGTATTCGCTGTCTGTACTGGACGACAGCACCTACACGATCGAGTACCGGAACGTGGGGCCCGGCAGCCCCCTGGACACCTACAGCGTCTACTACCCCCGCCACCTTCTCGAAGGGCTGGATCCGCAGGAGTTCGCCAGATGGGAGTTCTGGACGCGTCCGGTGGGGAACGGGCCCTTCCGGTATGTGCGTCACGAGCCCGGTTTGGGAATGGAGCTGGAGGCGAACCCCGATTTTTACTCGGGTGAGCCGGCCATTAGGCGTGTTGTGATCAAGTTCGTGCCGGGGGCTCCTCTCATCACCGACCTTCTGAGCGGAGAGGTGGACCTCGCGCCGATGATGAACCGTATGGACGTGCTGACGCTGAGGGAGGACCCCCGCTTTGAGGTGCAGGCCACGCCCTGGCCGCACCGGGGGAAGGGGGTCTTCTGGAACCACAGCCGCCCTCCCTTCGACGAGGCCCGCGTGCGGCGGGCCCTCACGCTGGCGATCGATCGGCGGGAGCTCCTGCGGGCGCTCTCGCTTCCCGACGAGACGCCGCTGTTCGATGTGATCTTTACGGCGCGGCAGTTCCGGCGAGGCCAGCTTCCACCGCCGCTGGAGGCGGACTCGGCGGCCGCCGCCCGCCTGCTGGCCGAGGCGGGGTGGCGGGATCACGATGGGGACGGAATCCGTGACCGCGGCGGCGTCCCGTTTCGCTTCACCGCGCTCGTCCCGGCAGGGACGGAATCCGAAGAGCTCGCCGTTCTGGTCCAGGCGCGGCTGCGGCGCTTCGGGATCTCGATGGAAATCCGCCCCCTGGACGGGGACGCGGTCCGGCGCCGGCGGATAGCCGGGGACTTCGACGCCGTGTTCGGCAATCACCTGATGGATGCCCCGGGCCAGGGCGCGCCCTCCGCCGAATGGTTCGGTCACGAATCTGCGAGCGGGTACGAGAACCCCTCCGTGGCCGCCCGGCTGGACTCACTCGCGGCCGCGCTGGATCCGGCGGAGGCCGATCGTTTGCACCGGGCGATGTGGCCGGATTTTCAGAGAGATCTACCCGTCACCTTCCTTCAGCCCGTCGTCTCGTGGACCGTGTCGCGTCAGCACGTCCGGGGCTTGGACCGACCGCACGTGCTGGACCCGATGTCCGCGGTGGACGAGCTGTGGATCAAGGAGGACGAATGAGTTCCGGTAGCGTCGTCACTGCTGGTCTCTTTCTCACGGCTATGCTCACCGCCGTTCTCTCTGGCTGCGTCCGGGATTCGGATCGCGAAGGTCGGGCCGTGTCGACCGTGGTCCTCGCGGCACCCGAGATCAGCTACATGCTGCCGGATTGGAGCGACGCGGATTTCCTGCTCTTTCTTCCTCTGGCCACGCGCGATCCGGAAGGAGAATTGGTGCCTCGCCTCGCCAAGAGTTGGGATCCGTCAGCCGACTGGAGGGAGGTGACCTACCACCTGCGGACCGATGTGAGGTGGCACGATGGAGTTCCAGTCACGGCGCATGACGTGAAGTTCACGCTCGATCTTCTCGCTCATCCTGATTTGGCGGAATACGCATTCGACTCGGTCGCGGTCGTGGACGACTCGACGGTGCTCATCCACAACCACAACCATTGGTACGTCGACGACGTGGTGTTCTATCCCAGGCACCTGCTGGACGACCTGGAGCCGGGCACGTTCTTCGCTTGGGACTTCTGGAACAAACCTGTAGGAAACGGGCCTTACCGCTTCGTCCGCTACGTTCCCGAGACCCTGATGGAACTGGCATCGAACCCCGATCACTATTCCGGGGAGCCACCCATCCGGAAGGTCATAGTCCGCTTCCTCGGCAGTGACGACGCGGGCATGACCGAGCTTCTGGCCGGTAACGTGGATGCGGCGGAGAGTCGCAATCTCGTCGCACGCGACGCGCTGGCAAGGGATCCTCGCTTCAATTCGTATGTCCGCTTCGGCGGCGCCTTCGCCGTGCTCTTCGTCAACCACAACCGGCCTCTTTTCGCCGACGCACGGGTCAGGAAGGCCATGGTCCTGGCGTTGGACCGGCCAGAGCTTGGCCGCGCCATCGGCTTGCCGGGGCATCTCCCGCTCGTCGACGCGGTGTTCACCCTTGATCAGCTCGTTCGACAGGATCTTCCGCGCGCTTTTGAACACGACCCGGAGCAATCCCGGCGTCTACTCGAAGAAGCCGGCTGGTCGGATCTGGATGGCGACGGGATCCGGGAGCGAGATGGTCTTGTCGCCAAGTTCACGATAAGGGCCCCGCCTTGGTGGGAGCGAACAATGGTCTTGATCGAGCGCGACCTTGCAGAGGTCGGGCTCGACCCCGATGTCCTGCTTGCTGACGGGGCGGTCAATCTCGAGCACTACCGACAGGGTGACTTCGACGTCGCCGTCGGGTTTTTTACGCCTTACCGGCTCGACCTGCTCTCGAGTCCCACATCGACCTCCGGTTACGGGAACGAGCACTACAAGGCGCTCGTGCGCCAGGCGGAGGCTACGCCGAGCCCTGCCATCCGGGACAGCCTGATCTACGAGGCGTGGCCGATCATGATAGAGGACGTGCCGGCTATCTTTCTCCATCCGATGGCCACTCAGTTCTACGTGCATGAGCGAATTCGGGGGCTGAGCACCCCATGGCGGGCTGATCCCGCTCGTTACATGGATGAGCTTTGGATCGAGGAATGATGTCTGTCGTGCGGCGCCGCGCGACGAGGAGCGATGCACCTGCGGGCGGCCGGATGCCGAGAGCTGCGCAGGTGCTATTGGCCCTAGTCCTTGGGTCGTCGTTTGCGAGCTGTGGGCTGACCGATGGCTCGAGCGCCGAGGGAGAGAGCCGCACGCTGCGGGTCCTCTACGAGTCCGACGAACGGAGCCTCTACCCCGCCATGGAGGACGTGCCGCGGTTTCTGGTCTTCCATCCGTTGGTCCGATATCGGTCGCTGCCCGATGCGTTCTGCTGGCGGAATCCCGAGCCGGCGCTCGCTGCACGCTGGACGCCAACGGACGGGTTCCGCACGTGGATGATCGAGCTGCGCGAGGACGCGCGCTGGCACGACGGAGAGCCCTTCACAGCGCACGACATGGCGTTCACCGTTGAGCTGTGGAAACACCCTGATGTTCAGCACTGGGCCGCCGCGAAGATCGATTCCGTCTCGGTACTCGGCGAGCGCACGGTGCGCATCTTCTTCGACCGCCCGAGCCGTAACCCACTGAACGCTTGGGATATATGGTATCCAAAACATCTCCTCCAAGACTTCGATCCGGCCGAATTCTGGGAGTGGGAGTTCTGGCGGACGCCCGTGGGCAACGGCCCGTTCCGCTTCGTCACAGCGGTCTCCGGAGAGAGAGCCGAGCTCGAAGCGCATCCCCTGCCCGGCCCACGTGAGCGGAGGATCCAGCGCGTCGTCCTCAACTGGGGCGGAAGCGCGCTCGGGCAGCTGAAGGCCGGTGCAGTCGATGCCGCGTCACTGGAGCCTTCCGATGCTGCCGTGCTGAGAGATGATCCCGCGTTCGTCCTCCGTTTCCAAGCGTACCCTGGGGGCGTGTGGATCTTCTGGAACCACCGGAACGCGGCACTTGCGGAGCGCAGCGTTCGGCGCGCCCTCACCCTGGCGATCGACCGGCGGGAGCTGCACAGGGCCCTCGAGCTGCCCGCCGACCTGCCGGTCACCGACGCTCTTCACACGCCCTGCCAATTCGCGACTGGGGATATCACGGAGCCTCTACCGTACGATCCGGACTCGGCGGCGGTCCTGCTGGACCGCGCCGGCTGGCGCGACCGGGATGGCGACGGCTTCCGTGAACGAGCCGGCTCGGACCTCGCCTTCGAGCTGCTGGCACCGGCGAGTTGGCTCGGAGCTGCTCGCTCGGTGACCTACGTTCAGCAGCGGCTTCGAGAGGTCGGAGTTGACGTGAGCGTGTCCACCGCTGATTTCCAGGTGGTGGACGAGAAGATCAAGAGCGGTGACTTCGATGCGGTGATCTGGATCGCAGCGCCCGACCCTCCTCATCATCTCGAGCGCTTCGGGACCGGTGGCTGGGTCGGCTACGAGAACCCCCGCGTCACCTCACTGCTCGAGATGGCGGACACACTAGTCGTACAGGAACGCCTCGACAGCGTCTACCTGGAGGTTTCGGCGAGCTTCCGGGAGGATGTTCCGGCGACCTACCTGTATCCCAAGGTCGACGTGGACGTGGTACCGGCCGGCCTCGCCGGCTTCGACCCCGACGGCGGTACCCTGCTCATGAACCTGGACCGTCTGTGGTGGGTCGAGGAATGAGGCGCCGTAGGCGCTGGCCGCTCGTCGGAGCCATGTCCCAGTGTGCAGGCGGCGTGCTCGCGCTCGCTCTCTCCCTCGGCGTGGTTGCGTGCCGGAACTCAGCCGACCTGGCCGATCAGCGGTCCAACATGATCGTGGTGGCCTATCCTGCAGCCACTAGCGAGCCATGGCGGTTCCAGTCCGCCAAGCATCTGCTATTCCTCTCCATGGCCAGTTGGGATGAGAACTGGGAGCTGGAGGGCCGCCTCGCCAAGGGATGGGAGTCGTCATCCGACCTGGGAGAGCGAACCTACCACCTTCGCACTGACGTTAGGTGGCAGGATGGAGAGCCCGTAACCGCTCACGATGTCGAGTTCACTCTTCGCCTCCTCACGCATCCCGATGTGTTGGCGCAACCGCCCGGTCTCTTCAAGCGCATCACTGTCCTGGACGACTCGACGCTCACTATCCTCTTCGGAAGGAATCCGAGCTTCTTCGATGTTGATGTGGTCTTCTATCCTCGGCATCTCCTGGCCGAGCTCGACCCTGCGTCGTTCCGCGAATGGGAGTTCTGGAGGCGTCCCGTGGGCAACGGTCCCTACCGCTTCGTTAGGGAAGTAAAGGGCGCATCGGCGGAGTTTGAAGCGAGCCCCGGCTACTTCGGAGAATCTCCGGCGGTGCGACGCGTAGTTCTCAAATTTTTGAGCGACGACGCCGCAGTGACGGACTTGCTCGCTGGCGGTTCGGACGTTGCGAGCTATACCAACCCGGCCTACGCGGAGACGCTCGCTCGAAATCCGGACCTTAGGTCCTACCGCTGGATCTGGGTGGGCGTCGCTCGGGCCATCGGCTGGCAGCATCGTCTCCCTCCGTT
>JBDGZR010000052.1:0-17347 GCA_039588495.1 Gemmatimonadota bacterium
TGGCTACTGTGCTCGTCTCGCTGGCCACGCGGCCGCCAAGGGAGGTGAACGCGCTTCACGCCGCGATGGAGGCTGATAGGGGGTAGGGTCGGACAGTGGTCAGGCCGGCAGGCTCCCGGATGTGATCTCACCGCCGATCACCGTCGCAACGCAGGCGTTGGGCTGCAGGTGGTAGAGCCAGTGGTCGACGTCGGGCGCGTCGATGACCGCGAAGTCGGCTGCTTTCCCGGGCTCGAGCGACCCGATCCGATCCTCCAGTCCGACCGCCCGGGCGGCGTAGAGGGTCGCGCCCTTCAGGACCTCGGCGGGTGTCATCCGCTGGAGGTTGCAGGCGAGGGTCATCGCGAATGGCAGGTGGTAGCTTGGCGCCGATCCGGGGTTGAAGTCGGTGGCCACCGCCACGGCGGCGCCCGCCTCGATCAACCGGCGGGCCGGCATGGGATTCTGGTTGAGATAGAGCGTCGCGATCGGCAGGCTGACTGCCACGACGCCCGCCTCGGCGACGGCCTGGATGCCTTCGTCGGAGATGCACTCGAGGTGGTCGGCGGATACGGCCCCCACCTCCGCGGCCAGCCGCGCGCCGCCGCCGTCGGTGAGCTGGTCGGCGTGCAGCTTCCCGAGGAGGCCGGCGGCGTTCCCGGCCTCGAGCATGCGGCGCGACTCGTCGTAGCTGAAGGCGGATTCCTCCAAGAAGACGTCGCAGCGCGGTATTCGGGCGGGACCACGTGGGCGGCGAGGAGCGTCGGGACGATGCGGACGGGCCCCGCTTCGGCGAGCTTGCGGTACACCGTGAGCTGCTTCAGCTCCTCTTCCAGCGAGAGGCCGTAGCCGCTCTTGCACTCGACGGTCGTGACCCCGAGCGCGAGCATCTCGTCCAAGAAGAGGCGGGATCGCCTGTACAGATCCTCCTGGCTCGCGGCCCGGGTCGCTCTTACGGTGGAGAGGATTCCGCCGCCGGCCTCGGCGATCTCGAGGTAGGAGCGGCCGAGGATGCGCTGCTCGAACTCGCCGGCCCGCCAGCCGGCAAAGGCGAGGTGGGTGTGGCAGTCGACGAGGCCGGGGACCACGAGCCGGCCGTCGGCGTCGAAGCTCTCATCGGCCGTGTACTGGAACGGGAGGGTGTCCTCGGGGCCGAGCCAACAGACCACCCCGTCCCGCCAGGCGAGCGCGGCGTTGCTTATGGCGTGGATCTCGGCCTGGCCGCCGTCGGCGCGACAGCTGGCGAGGTCGCCTATGTTGCGAAGGACAGGCATCGGACAGTCATCCGGGGCGAGAAGAGAGGAGGCTCGAGATGAACCGAAGCGGCCACCGAAGCGGCGAAAAAGGAATGGCTCGGCGAACCCGGGTCGGCCTCACGGCTGCGGTGGTCGTGATCGCGGCCCTGCAGGCGAGCTGCGCCTCGAGCCTCAAGATCCGCGACCTGATCGAGAACCCCGCCCGCTACAACGGCCAGACGGTTCAGGTCCACGGGGTGGTTACGAGGGGCGGACCGATCATGAGCGGCGCGTACGAGCTCTCTGACAACACGGGCACGATCATGGTCATCCTCTCCGAGCGAGGGGCTCCACGCGACGGCACGAGCCTCAAGGTCCAGGGCACGTTCCGGTCCGGCTTCGACTACGACAACAGCCGGATCTCCGTCATCCTCAAGGACCGCTAATTGGACCGCTAGCCAAGGCCCGATCGGGGCCACCATTCACTCCAGCATCGGCAGATCCACGCCCCGCTCGCGGGCGGTCTCGACGGCCAGATCGTAGCCGGCGTCCGCGTGTCGCATCACGCCGGTGCCGGGATCGGCTGTGAGCACGCGCTCCAGCCGGGCGTCCGCCGTGTCGGTGCCGTCCACCACGCACACCATCCCGGCATGGATCGCGTACCCGATCCCGACGCCGCCGCCGTGGTGGATGGAGACCCAGCTGGCGCCGCACGCCGTGTTCAGCATCGCGTTGAGCAGCGGCCAGTCGGCGATCGCGTCCGATCCGTCCAGCATCCCTTCCGTCTCGCGGTTCGGCGAGGCCACCGAACCGGCGTCCAGGTGATCCCGCCCGATGACGAGGGGCGCATCGACCTTTCGGGTGCGCACGAGATGGTTGAAGCGGAGCCCCATCTCCGCCCGCTCGCCGTACTCGAGCCAGCAGATCCGGGCAGGGAGACCCTGGAAATGGATCTGCTCCCCGGCCTTTTCGATCCAGCGGCGCAGGCCCTCCTTCTCGGGAAACGTCTCCAGAACCGCGCGGTCGGTCTCGTAGATGTCCTCGGGCCGGCCGGACAGGGCGGCCCAGCGAAACGGGCCGGCGCCCCGGCAGAACAGCGGCCTGATGAACTCGGGGACGAAGCCCGGGATCCGGAAGGCCTCCTCCATGCTGCGGAGATCCGCCACCTGACCCCGGATGTTGTTGCCGTAGTCGAACGTGACCGCACCCGCCTCCTGCATGTCGAGCATCGCGCGCACGTGGACGACCATCGAGTCGAGCACCCGCGCTTCGTATCCCACCGGGTCCCGCTCCCGCTCCACCTCGGCCTCCTCCGGCGAGAGGCCCGACGGGATGTAGCCCACCCTGAGATCGTGGGCGGAGGTCTGGTCCGTGAGGGCGTCCGGCACGATCCCGCGCTCGACCAGTTGGGGGAGCACTTCGGAGATGTTGCCCAGCAGCCCGACCGAGAGCGCTTCGCCGCGCTCTCGCGCATCAAGCGCCAGCTCGAGCGCCTCATCCAGGTCGGTGGACATGCGGTCCAGGTAGCCGGTCTCGAGCCGGCGCCGGATTCGATCTTCCCGAACTTCGACGCCGAGGAAGGCGCCTCCGTTCATCGTCGTGGCGAGGGGCTGCGCCCCTCCCATGCCTCCGAGCCCCGCCGTCACGAGAAGGCGGCCGGTCAGGGAGCCACCGAAGTGCTGACGCGCGCACTCCGCGAAGGTCTCGTACGTGCCCTGCAGGATCCCCTGGGTGCCGATGTAGATCCACGAGCCGGCCGTCATCTGGCCGAACATCGTCAGGCCGAGGTCGTCGAGCCGCCGGAACTCGTCCCAGGTGGCCCACTTGGGAACGAGATGCGCGTTGGCGATCAGGACGCGAGGGGCCTCCTCGTGGGTTCGGAAGACGCCCACCGGCTTGCCGCTCTGGACGAGCAGCGTCTCGTCGTTCTCCAGCCGCCGCAGCGTCCGGACGATCGCCTCGTAGCACTCCCAGTTGCGGGCCGCCTTTCCGGCGCCGCCATAGACGATCAGCTGATCCGGATCCTCGGCGACGTCCGGGTCCAGGTTGTTCATCAGCATTCGGAGGGCGGCTTCCTGGTGCCAGCCCTTGCAGGAGATCTCGCTTCCGGTGGGTGCCCGGACGGTCCGGGCGAGGGTGCTGCTGGCCATGGCTCGCTACCGTCTGCTGTGGATACGCCGCTGGACGGTCCTCACAGTCGTCCAGCCTGAAGTCTAGCCGACCGCGGCGTCCGCCGCCTCCAGCAGGGCTCCCGATCGAATCAACTCGTCCAGGGCCTGTATGTCGGGTGTCAGCTCCCGGTCCCGCTCGAGCTTGGAGACGCGCTCCCGGACCAGGGCGTAGGCGGCGCTCGTGCCGCGGCCCAGCCGCTCGGGTCCGTCCCTCCTCAGATCGACCGCCTGAGCCGAGGTCATGAGCTCGATCGCGATCACGGTGCGTACGTTGGCCACGATCTCGCGGGTGTGCCGGGCCGCGTTCGCGCCCATGCTCACGTGATCTTCCTGATTCGCGCTGGAGGGGATCGAGTCCACGCTGTCGGGGTGGGCCAGCGTCTTGTTGTCGGAGACTAGCGCGGCCGCCGTGTACTGAGCGACCATGAGGCCGCTGTCCAGTCCACCGTTCTCGACGAGCATCGAGGGCAGGCCGCCGTTCAGCTCCGGCGTCAGCAAGCGGAAGATGCGGCGCTCCGCCATTCCCCCGACGTCCGCCAGGGCGATGCCCAGCATGTCGAGCCAGAGCGCAGGTCCCTGGCCGTGGAAGTTTCCTCCGGAGATCGTTCCCGGCTCCTCTCCCTCCAGATCGACGAACACGAGGGGGTTGTCGCTGGCGGCGTTGATCGCCGTCGTGATCCTCTTTCTCAGGAACGCGACGACATCGCTCGCGGGGCCCAGGGCCTGGGGGACGCAGCGGAGGCTGTAGGCGTCCTGCACCCGGTCCGGCTCGGTGTCGATCAGGCTGCTGGCCTCGAACAGGGAGCGAAGACGGGCGGCGACGCGGATCTGTCCGGGCTGTCCGGCGGCCTCGTGGAGGGCAGGGTGGAACGCCGCCGACAGCGCGCAGACGGCCTCGAGGCTGAGAGAGGCGGAGATCGTCGCATGCTCCAGCACGCTCTCGGCGTCGGCCAGCGCCAAAGCGGCGCTTCCCAGCATGAAGTCCATGCCGTTCGTGAGGGCCAGTCCGTCCTTGGGCTCGGGCCGGATCCGGTCGAGTCCCGCGCGGCGCATCGCCTCGGCGCCGGTGAGCCGTTCTCCGTCGTGCCACGCGAAGCCGCTGAAGCTGCCGTCGGCGCCCTCCTCGCCCTCGGGCTCGGCGATGAGGACGGCCGCCACATGGGATTGCGGCGCCAGGTCGCCGCTGGCTCCCAGGGATCCTTTGGCCGGTACCTCGGGCGTCACGTCCCGGTTCAGCATCTCCACGAGCGTCTCGGCCACCTCCGGCCTCACGCCGGAGAGCCCCTTGGACAGCGAGTTGGCCCGGATCAGCATCATCGCCCGGACGATCTCGCGGGGCAGGGGATCACCTACGCCCGCCGCGCAGTTCAGCACGAGGTTTCGGGAGAGTCGGCGCGCTTCATCGGGCCGGATACGCTGGGTGGCCAGCGGACCGAAACCCGTGTTCACACCGTACACCGTGCGCTCGTCACGCTCGATCACGTCCTGGAGCCATCTCTGGCTGCGGCTCATCGAGGACCTCACGGCGTCCGCCAGTGGAGCCACTACCTCATCAGCACGGGCCACGTGCTGGATGTCCTCGATCGTCAGGTTATGGCCGTCGATCTCGATCATATCGTCTTCGGTGTCAGTGCGGCGTTCTTCTCGGTTTTGATCCCACGGAGTCGGCCTCATCGGCATTCGAGGCTGCCACAACGTACTGGCCGCGCACGGAAGCGCCACCCCCTGTATCTTCGGGACAGCACGCGGTCAAAATCGACGCTCTGGGAGGAGTGCAATGTCTCGAATCCAAGCCGGTCATCCCCGTCCGGGGTGGCTTGCCGCCGCCATCCTGGCGCTGCTCGTCGCCTCCACGCTGGAGCCCCTCGCACCTACGCTCGCCGCGCAGGAGACCGGACAGGAGGTCCCGCGCGTCCGCCGGGTGAACGACGGGAACGTCATCCTCGACGACGTACCCCTGATCCCCCCCAGTCTCGGCGAGCGGCTGCGGCGCTACGAGAACGTCCGCAGCGCGTCGTTCGCGGCCTGGGCGGAGGATGGACGGGCGATGTACGTCTCTACGCGCTTCGGGGAGACGAGTCAGCTGCATCGGGTGGACATGCCGCGCGGGGCGCGAACCCAGCTGACCTTCTTGTCCGAGCCGATCTCGGGTGCGGTGAAGAGGCCCGAGACGGGGGAACTCCTCTTCGGCATGGATGAAGGCGGCGCCGAGTTCTACCAGCTCTTCCTTTTCGATCCACTGACGGCCGAGTACCGGCGCCTGACCGATGGGGTGTCGCGCAACGGAGCGCCCGAGTTCAGCCGGGACGGCAAGTGGCTCGCGTTCCGCAGCACACGCAGGAACGGCCGCTCGAACGATGTGTGGATCATGGAGGTGGCGGACACCAGCTCGTCCCACCTCCTCGTCGAGGCTCCGGATGGCGCGTATTGGGGACCCGCGGACTGGGATGCGGAGAACCAACGGGTGCTCGGCGTCCAGTACGTGAGCATCACCGACTCGCGAATCTGGGTCGTGGATGTGATGATCGGCGATGTGCGCCTGGTCGCGGGCGGGGACCAGGCGCCCGGCAACTACTCCGGCATATCGCCCCGCTTCGCGCCGGATGGCCGCGGAGCCTTTCTCTCGACCGACCGGGACTCTGAATTCAACCGCCTCGTGTACGTGGACCTGGAGACCGGGGAGATCGAGCCGATCACATCCGGCATCGATTGGAACGTCGAGGATTTCGCCCTGAGCGAGGACGGCCGGCGGGCAGCCTTCACGGTCAACGAGGACGGCCGCTCGCGGCTCTACCTCATGGATCCGGCGGCGCGCCGGTACGCGCCCGTCCCGGAGGTGCCGCTCGGACGCATCTACGGGATCGAGTTCAGCCCCGACGGCCGACGGCTCGCGATGACGATCAGCACCGCCGACAGCCCGTCCGACGTCTACACGCTCGAGCTCGGCGAGGGCGCCCTCGAGTCCGAGAAGCTCACGCGCTGGACCTTCAGCGAGATCGGCGGCCTGAGCCGGCTAAGCTTCGTTGAGCCCGAGCTCGTCCACTTCCCGACCTTCGACTCCGGCAGTGGCGGCCCGGACAGAATCCCGGCCTTTGTCTACCGGCCTCGAACGCCGGGTCCGCACCCGGTGATCATTTCGATCCACGGCGGCCCCGAGAGCCAGTACCGGCCCGGCTTCAGCAGCACCTACCAGATGTGGGTCAACGAGCTGGGCGCGGCGGTGATCGCACCGAACGTGCGCGGCAGCTCGGGCTACGGGAAGGCGTACGTGAAGCTCGACAACGGGCGCCTGAGGGAGAACTCGGTACGAGATATCGGCGCGCTCCTCGACTGGATCGCCGAGCAGCCGGACCTGGACGAGTCCCGCGTGGCCGTCTACGGAGGCAGTTACGGCGGCTACATGGTGCTGGCGAGCCTGGTCCACTATAGCGACCGCCTTCGCGGCGGCGTGGAGATCGTCGGCATCAGCAACTTCGTCACCTTCCTAGAGAACACGCAGGACTACCGGCGAGACGCCCGGCGAGTGGAATACGGGGACGAGCGCGATCCGGAGATGCGGGCCTTCCTCGACGGGATCAGCCCGAACCGGAGCGCCGAGAAGATCCGAGTCCCGCTGCTGGTCGCGCAGGGCCAGAACGACCCGAGGGTGCCGGTGACCGAATCGGACCAGGTCGTCACCGCCGTGCGCCGGAACCTGATGCCGGTCTGGTACATGAAGGCCCTGAACGAGGGGCACGGCTTCCGGAAGAAGGAGAACGCGGACCTCTACCGAGCCATCGCGTTCATGTTTCTCGAGCAGTACCTGATGGCCGAAGGCCCGGTGGCCGCGGCCGAGTAGCGGCTGAGTGGCCACGCGAGGTGGGCCGCTCCGAGAGATGACTTCAATCCAATTGGAGACGATATCCATGACGAAAACGAGTAACCTCGAGAATCGGCTGCGGAAGCTGGAGAGGCAGAACCGGCGCCTGCGCCTGATCGTCTACAGCGGCCTTGTCGCGGTGGCGGGCGGCGTGCTGATGGCGCAGACGCGTCCGGCACGAACCATCGAGGCCGAGCGATTCGTGGTTCGCGACGGCGCCGGGAACGTGCGCGCCGAATTCGGCCTGAACGACGATGGGATGCCGCGGCTGGCCATGTATCAGGCAGCCCAGGACATCGAGAGCATCTGGCTCGGCGTCCAAGACGCCGTCCCGCTTCTCACCCTCCAGCGGGTCGGCCATACGTTCCAGTCGCAGCTGACCGAGGGCCTCTTCTTCGTGAGAGGCGCCAACGGGTCGATGCTCGTGGATCTCGAGACGTCGGATGCCTCGGGCGGGTTGTCGCTGCGCGACCGCTTCGGGTCGACCAGGGCACGGATCAACTGGCCGGGCAGGGAAGTTTCCTTGGGACTCTACAGCCCCGAGGGCGAGACGAGGGTGGTGGCCGCGCTGGACGCCCAGGGAACCGCCAGCATCGGCCTCCCCTACGGGGGCGAGCGCGGCGCCCAGATGTACTCGCGGGCGATGAGCTTGGGGATGGTGATCTACGACTCGCAGGGCAGGCTGCGGTACGGGATCGACGTGCCCCCCGGCGACATGGCGAACCTGGGCATCTTCGACGACGAGGGAAGGACGCTCTTCGGCGTTCCCTAGGCGGCTCCAAGACGCCGGGCGGTCTACGTGTCGACCGGTGCCGGGCCCGCCGGATCCGGTCGCGGGCCTACCAGCGGGCGCGGTACTCCCGCGTGTCGACATGGATGAACGGCCCGTGGTTGGGTGTCGTCGGGTACTGCCCGAGGCCGCCGATCAGGTGGGCCGTCTTGGCCGACCCGTCCATCTCCTCCACCAGACGGTGCAGCACGGTGGCGTCGGCGAGGTTGATCCGGCCATCCCCGTTCAGGTCGTCCATCCGGCCGTCCGCATCGTTGTCCACGTAGATGTCGGCGGCGTCGCCGTAGATGTGACGGCTGTACCGAGGTCGCCCGATGTTCGCGTTGTACCATGGAGACCGGAAGGCGCTCAGCACCTGGAAGGTTGGCGTTTCGATCCCGGCCTCGTTGGCCCGCTCGAGCAGCAGCTCGAGCTTGAGGAGCAGCTTCTCGCTCAGCACGACGTACTTGGGGTACCCGTCAGGCCCCTTGCACGGGAACTGGGCCAGCGTGAAGTGCGGGCTGACCTGAAGGTCGCCGGCCGGAGTGAGCGGGATGAAGCCCCTCGGCGGCTGGTACTGGGGAAGATTCCGGTAGGGCTCCTGCGGGAAATCGCCGACCCGGTAGCCGTGGACCCGTCCGCGCTGGAGCGTTTCCATCGGCACCATGACGACCGCGTTCAGCGTGATGGCATCTCCCGCTGCGGGTCGACCGGCACCGGTGTTCCCGCTGCCCGTCACGGGCTCGCGCCGGATGATCACCCGGTAGGTTCCTTCCTCGGCAGGTGCATCCCACGCCCACGCGCCCTCGGAGAGTCGCTCGACCCTCCCGGCATCGGTCTCGAGTGAGTACCGGCCCCGCAGCGAGGCGTCGCCGACGACCTCGAGTCGTACGCGCTCTCCGGGGACCGCCGTCATGAGAAAGACCCGGTATGGGTTGACGATATCCCGAAAGCGGACGGAGAAGGTGGCGCGCTCCGAGGCAAAGGCCGAGGGGGGGGCGGCGGCCGGCTCTCCGCGGTCCCGAAGTGTGCCCGTCGATCCATCGGCTGAGGCAGCGCTGGCCAGGAGTGTGCCGAGCGCTATCGCCCGGACGAGGGTCGTTGATCGATCAGTCATTTGTCGCTGGTTCTGGGGTATGATTCCGCTGGAGGATGCACATTGGCCCCGTTTACGCCGGACTTAGCGGCTAGGTTCCACTACAACGAGGCGGACCCGGCCCGGGAACTCGTTTGACCGACCGGCGCGGGATCTCTATTAGGACTAGTGCAATCTCCCGACCAACCAGGTCGCGTCGATGGGAACCTGACATCTGCACCCGCAAAGAGAGGATCGTTTCTTGAACCGCACCCGGCTCGCGCTCGCTTTGGTCTTGGCGTCCGCGGCAGGCTTCGCCCCCCTGACCGCCCGCGCGCAGAGTTCCGACCAGGAGCTCATTCGTGCCACAATCGAGCGCATCGTCGACGAGGCGAACCATCCCTATCTCCATTGGCCCAGCTTTCCCTACTACCAGGACGAGCTCGAGAGCTTCTACGGCCCGATCGACTACGGCCTGGCCTGGTTCCGGGACGGGCGCCTGACCTCGCCGGCCCGGGATGTCATCGGCGCGCTGATGGCGGCCGGGGAGCGCGGCCTTGATCCGGAGGATTACGACGCGGTCCGGCTGGACAGCCTGGCCGCCGCGCTGGCTTCGAACCCGGACCCGCCGCCGGATCTCCAGGCGCTGATCGATGTGGCGATCACGGTGGGATTCTTCCGCCACATCTCGGATCTGCACATCGGTCGGGTGAATCCGGCCAACCTGAACATGGGCTTCAACATCGAGCCGAAGAAGTACGATCTGCCGGCGCTGGTGCGGGTGGCGGTCTCCGAGAGCCGCATCGACGGCCTGATCGACGAAGTGCAGCCTGAGTTCCTCCAGTACGAGCTCCTCGAGCAGGCGCTCAGGCGGTACCGGCGGCTGGCCGAGGATTCCTCGCTGCAGCCCGTCCCCGTCGTCGATGCCTTCAAGGAGGGCGACAGCTATGCCGGGCTCCCGCAGCTCCGTCGACTGCTCATAGCCACCGGCGATCTCGAGGCCACGCAGGCGGATCCGGGCGGCACGACCCTGTACGAGGGCGAGGTCGTCAAAGCGGTCAAGCGGTTTCAGGCCCGGCACGGCCGGACGGTCGATGGGGTCGTAGGGCCAGCCACGTTCGAGTCGCTCAACATGCCGTTCGCGGAGCGTGTCGAGCAGATCGAGCTCGCGATGGAGCGGATGCGCTGGCTGCCGGACCTGAACGGGATCCCGTTTATCGCCGTCAACGTCCCGGCCTTCGAGCTCTGGGCGCTCGATCCGGCCAACGAGCGGGGCGTGCCGGCGGCCAACATGCGGGTCGTCGTCGGCAAGGCGCTGAACAAGCAGACGCCGGTGTTCATGGAGGACATGCGCTGGCTGGAATACCGGCCCTATTGGAACGTCCCCTACAGCATCACCGCCCGAGAGCTGCTGCCGCATATCCGCAAGGACCCGTCCTACCTGGATAAACACGACTACGAGATCGTGCCCCGGTTCGGAAACGACGTGGCGGCGCTCCCGGCCACGGAGGCCAACATCGAGAAGCTGGGGTCGGGGCAGCTGAAGCTCCGCCAGCGGCCCGGGCCGAACAACTCGCTCGGTCTCGTCAAGTTCATCTTCCCGAACAACGCCGCCGTCTACCTGCACAGCACGCCGGCAACGCAGCTGTTCGCGCGCACGCGGCGCGACTTCAGCCACGGCTGCATCAGGGTCGAGGATCCCGTCGGCCTGGCGGAGTGGGTGATGCGGGACGAACCGGGAGGCTGGAGCCGCGAACGGATCGTCGAGGCGATGAACGGCGGCGCCCCGACGCGCGTGGTCTTGGAGAAGCCGTTCCCGGTCATCATCTTCTACACGACGGTCCTGGCCGGTACGGACGGGACGGTCTCGTTCTACGACGACATCTACGGCCACGACGAGGCGCTCGCGGGGGCGCTGGCGACCGGCTACCCCTTCCCGCCGTGATCGCAGGAGACCGCGACGCGATCCGTCGACGGAAGGCACGGGGATGAGCGAGGAACCACGAAGTCTGTCACGGAAGGCAGGAGAATGAAGCAGTCATCGATATTCGGCAGCGTTGCGATCGCACTCGCGATCGCCTTCACGGCGCCGGCTTCGGCTCAAGCACAGGATCTCGGTCTCGTCAAGGATCTCGCGGGGCTCGGTGTCACCACCAGCCAGGCGTCCGGCGGCCTGCTGGCGATCATGCAGCTCGCGCAGACGAACCTGGGGCCGGCCGACTTCGGGAAGCTGATGGGCATGCTGCCCGAGATGAACGATTTCATGGGCGCGGCCGTGGGCGCCGGAGCGATGGGAGCGGCTGCCGGAGCCATGGGAGCGGCCGCAAAGCCGTCGAAGGAGGAGACAGCCCATGAGCATGATGCCGAGCACGAGGCCCATGAGGCGGAGCACGAGGACCACGAGCACGATGCCGAGCACGATGCCGAGCACGAGGCCCATGAGCACGATGCTGAGCACGCTCATGAACATGATGCCGAGCACGAGGCTCATGAGGCGGAGCACATGGAGCATGCCGCTGACGCCGAAGAAGGCTGCTGCGGCGCAGAAATGGGAGGCGCCGCGGGCGCGATGAGCGGAGCGGCCGCCATGGGTGGAGCCGCCGGAGGCATGCCCCAGATCAGCGGGCTCTCGGAGCTCGCGGCGGTGCCGAGCCTCGTGTCGGCGTTCAGCGGCCTGGGGTTGGGTCCCGAGATGATCCAGCAGTTCGCTCCAATCATCCTCAAGTACGTGATGGGAAGCGGAGGAAGCGCGGCTGCGCAGCTCCTCGGCACCGGACTCGGCCTGGGGCTCATGTAGCCGAATGGCCACTGAACCCCTCTCAGCGGACGCCCTCTGGCGGAGCTGCGATCCCGAGCAGTTCGATTTCGAGACGACCGCCGATCTGGAAATCGTGCACGAGGTCGTCGGGCAGGAACGCGCCACCGACGCGGTGCAGTTCGGGATGGGGATCCGCAAGCCCGGATTCCACATCTATGCGCTCGGTCCGGAAGAGACCGATAAGGAGCGCGTGATCCGCAAGTTCCTGGAGGAGAGGGCGGCGGGCGAGCCGGTTCCTCCGGACATCTGCTACGTCAACAACTTCGATGAGTCCCACCGTCCGACGGCGTTGCTCATGCCGCCGGGGAAGGGTTCCGAGCTCGCCGAGGACATGGACCGCGTCCTCGAGGAGCTGAGAGCGGGGCTCGAGGCTGCCTTCGAGAGCGAGGAATATCAAACGCGGCGCCGGGCGATCGAGGAGGAAGCGGGTGAGGAGCAGGAGGGGGCGCTGAGCGAGCTCAGCGACAGGGCCAAGGAGGATGGGATCGCGCTGATGCGAACGCCCGTCGGCTTCGCGTTCGCACCCGTTCGGGACGGAGAGGTGCTAACCCCCGAGGAGCTGGGCAAGCTTCCCGAGGCGGATGCTGAATCGATCAAGGCGCGCATCCGGGAGCTCGAGGCGGAGCTGCAGCAGGTCCTGCGCAAGGTCCCGATGCGCCAGCGAAAGGTGCGGGACCAGGTGCGCGAGCTGAACCGGGAGGTCGCGGAGTACGCGGTGCGGGATCTGCTCGACGAGCTCCGAACGAAGTACGAGGGGTCCCCGGAGGTGCTGCAGCACCTGGACCACGTCCAGGTGCACATGGTCGAGAACGTGCGACAGTTCATCACCCGTCCCGAGCAGCAGGAGGTGCCGCCGGAGATGGCGGCGCTGATGGAAACGGCCGGTGAGGCTCGAAGTCTTCGGCGCTACCGGGTCAACGTGCTGGTCGACCACTCGGATGCCGAGGCGGCGCCGGTGGTCTACGAGGAGAACCCCACCTACCAGAATCTGGTCGGGCGGGTGGAGTATCAGGCGATGCTCGGGGCGTTGAGCACGGACTTCACGATGATGAAGCCGGGCGCCCTGCATCGGGCCAACGGGGGGTACCTGCTGCTCGATGCCCGGCGCGTGCTCCTGCAGCCGTTCGCCTGGGAGGGACTGAAGCGGGTACTCAGCTCGGGCGAGCTGAGGATAGAGTCTCCGGGAGGTGGGCTGGGCCTGGTAAGCACTGTCTCTTTGGAGCCCGAGCCGGTCCCGCTCAAGGTGAAGGTCGTGCTTCTCGGAGAGCGGATGCTCTACTACCTGCTCTCCGACCTCGAGCCCGACTTCCCCCAGCTCTTCAAGGTGGCGGCCGACTTCGCCGACGAGATGGACCGCACGCCCGAGGGCGAGCAGCTCTACGCGCGCCTGATCGCCACGCTGGCCGGCCGGGACGAGCTTCGTCCGTTTGACCGGAGAGCGGTCTCGCGCGTCATCGAACGTAGCGCCCGTTGGGCCGGTGATGCCGAGAAGCTGTCGGTTCAAACGCGAGATGTCCTGGACCTTCTCCAGGAGGCCGACCACTGGGCAGGAGAGGAGGGCGCGGAGACGGTCTCGGCCGCCCACGTGCAGGAGGCGATCGACCAATGGGTCCACCGCTCCGACCGGATCCGGGAGCGCATGCAGGAGCAGATCCTCCGCGAGACGATTTACATCGACACGGAGGGTGAGGCGGTGGGGCAGGTGAACGGCCTCTCCGTGCTCACGATCGGGGGCTTCTCGTTCGGCGGGCCCACCCGGATCACCGCGCAGGTCCAGCTCGGCAGCGGCAAGGTGCTGAACATCGAGCGCGAGGTCGAGCTCAGCGGCCCGATCCACTCCAAGGGCGTGCTCATCCTCTCAGGGTTCCTGGGTGGACGATACGCCCAGGACAGCCCTCTGTCGCTCTCGGCCAGCCTCGTCTTCGAGCAGTCCTACAGCGGGGTTGAAGGCGACAGCGCCTCGTCGACGGAGCTGTACGCTCTCCTTTCCGCGATCGGCGAGGTGCCGCTCGCTCAGGGGATCGCCGTGACAGGATCCGTCAATCAGCATGGCGACGTCCAGCCGATCGGCGGCGTGAACGAGAAGATCGAGGGCTTCTTCGATATCTGCCTCGAACGCGGGCTCACGGGCGATCAAGGCGTCCTCATCCCCGCCTCGAACGTGAAGCACCTGATGCTGGCGCCCCGTGTGCGCGAGGCCGTGGGTGCCGGGCAGTTCCAGATCTGGCCCGTCGAAACGATCGACGAAGGGATGGAGATCCTCACCGGGCGGCCGATGGGCGAGCCGGATGAGGATGGCGTGTACCAGGAAGGCAGCGTGAACCGGGCGGTGGTCGACCGGCTGGCCGAGCTGGCGAGGCTCCGGAAGGAGTTCGGCCGATCCGCCGGGGATGACGGCGCCGAAGGTGGCTCCGGTGGGTGACCCCACGGACTCCGAGCATGGCCATGCCTGGGTCTTCGATGCCTGACGAGGCGCCCGAGCGTCCGACGTCGATCCGCCGGATCGTGGTGGCGCTGGATGCCTCGCGGAGCAGCCTTGCCGCCCTCGAAGCCGCGGCTGACTTGGCCGCGGCGATCAACGCCGAGCTTGCGGGGCTGTTCGTGGAGGACGAGAACCTCGTGCGGCTCGCCGGATTGAACCTCGCCCGCGAGTTCGACAGGATATCCGATCGGCCTCGAATCATGGACGCCGACGAACTCAGGCGCCACATGGCCCGGCAGGCCAGTCAGGCTAGGCGTGCCCTGAGCCAGCAGGCCGAGAGGCGAAGAGTGACCTGGTCGTTTCGCACGGTTCGCGGACACGTGACGCACGAGGTGCGAGCCGCTGCCTCTGAGGCCGATCTTCTGGTGCTCGGTTCCCGCGGTCGATCGCCCGGATCAATGATCGGATCCACCGCCCGAGAGCTTCTCCGCGAGATGCCGACCCTGCTGCTTGTCGCGCCCCCGGCTGGCCCGCGTCGCGGATCCGTGGACATCCTCTTCGACGGGACCGAAAAGGGCGAGCGGGCGTTGGCCCTGGCGTCCGATCTCGCCCTCTCGCGGGACCGGCCGCTTCGGGTTCTGATCGCGCCGGACGGCGAGGCGAAGAAGAGGGAGGATCACGCAAAGGCGGTGCTAGGCGAGCTCGCCGGCCTGGCCGCGTACGAAGAGCTCGATCTGCAGGGACTGCAAGCGGCGCCGGCTCGCCTGCGGGCTCGCGGCTGCGGCTTGCTCGTGCTCTCGCGCGGCGCGCTTCATGCGCTCGGCGGAGATGCCGCGAAGTGGATCTCGGACCTCCACTGCCCGCTGCTGGTAGTGGACTGAGCCGCTGGCGGCGACGGGCAGCGGTCCTTAACTAGAAGGCCAACGACGAAACAACGGGGCGTGGCGCAGTCCGGTAGCGCACCTGCTTTGGGAGCAGGGGGTCGCCGGTTCGAATCCGGCCGCCCCGACTGATAAGCCTCTATCCGGCAGACGGATAGGGGCTTTGTATTAAGTGCGTTCTACGGCACGCCACACCCAACAGTGACGTACTCTTGTCACTGTTGGTGACACTACCGAGTAGCGCGCCTGCGCGTCACGCCAGGGTGACTTAGGCACTGGAGCACCTGAGCAGTGACTCGCGTTTGTCACTGTCATTGACACTGGCACGGTGGCACACCTGCCTCCCCGACCGTAGCACTCCTGCCTTCTCAGCCGCAGATCGAGACTTCCTCTTGGCCCTCCACGCTCCTGATCTCGTCCTCCGACCATACGCCTCCGAATAATGGAACTCCCGACAGCCCAAATGGAGGCTCTCGGCATTGCAGCGGCCCCCTTCTCGGCTAAAGGGTGAGAGATCGAGGCCCTGGAAGCCTCGTAAGCTGCTCGGTGGTCTGTAGACTGCGCTGAGCAGACGCCCTCAGTAGGACGCCTGCCTGACCGCTCGTGGGCCCCTGCGGGCGGTTCTTACGCCTAATCCTATAGACGGGCAGTGCGCCCACGATTTGTGCGTGGCCTAACCTTCTCGCTGAGGTTGTCATGCGCTTCTCACAAAACACATTCGTGCACCAAGTGATGCTTCCGGTCACGCTCGTGGCCTTCATGTCGGCGTGCCATAAGTGGAGCACCGTTGAGCCCGGCCAGCCGTTCGCAGAGGAAGGCACCGAAGAACTGCGCATTACCCGGACCGACGGGCAGTGGTTTGTGCTCAAGGATGCAGCAGTTGTTGGTGATTCGGTCGTGGGTTTGATGCACGGAGATTCGGCGTCGTTCGCTCTTTCGGATGTGGACCAGGTTGAGGTCCGCAAGGGAGACTGGGTCGGTACCACGCTGCTCGTTGTCTTGGGGGGAGTTGTCGTTGCGTCTCTTGTGCTCGTGGCCGTTGGCCAATGCAATGAGGGGGAGTTCTTGTGCGGGCGCTAGGACGCTCTGGCTGCGACCCACAGCACTGCGACCTACTTGCACCCATGGGGGGGTCACGATGCTTGCACAACGGACTAACCTGTTCTCCGCAGCCCTCCTTTTTGCCTCCGCCAGTGCCCTGGCTGGATGCTCGGGCGATCTTTCGGGGCCGTCTCTTGCCAACAGTCTTGCGGGACGTTGGCAGGTTAGTGGTATGGTAGATTACGGCAGCGATTGGTACCGGAGCTCAAGCCTAGCTGGTGAGTTTTCGACGCGTGACATCTACTGGCGATGCTTTTGGTCGATGTCGATGCTCCTGCGCACGAGCGGCGGTGGATCGCTTGCGCTTCCACATGCAGTTAAGCTCTCGCGAGACGGCCCCGTACCCCTTCGTGCTTGCTCTCGACGCCCGGTTCAATCCGCCGGATACTATCGTCGGGCCAGCATATTGGGTCGAGACGTCTCCTGAGTGCGAGCCTCTCGGGCACGATGGTACCTGTAGCCATGGGCACTTCAGGGGAGTCAGAGAAGGTTTCCAGCCCTAGTAAACCGCAAGTCGTTTCTCGGAAGGCACGCAGGGGCGGTTCCTTCGCGAGCCGTCCCTTCGTTCATCTACGTGATGAACGATTAGACCATACGCCGCCCGCTGGTGGATCGCACCACATCCGCAAACGAGGTTTGCGCGACAGGAAGAGCGTTCACCTTCTCTGTACCGGACCCCGGCCATGGGGGCTGCCGGGGTGCCTGCCGGACGGCGCGTGGGAGCGGGGAAGTTGATCACGCCGCTGGACCGGAGCTCATCGATCGAGCCGTGCGATCAGCAGCCGATCCAACGACCACTTTCCACCACCGCCGAGGATTAGCGCGATGACCACGCCGAGCACGAGAAGATGGAACTCGTATCCCTCTCCCTGGGGCTGGGAGTACCAGTTCATGAAGAATCCCCACTGGCCCACCACGTAATAGATCGCCCCCAGCATGACCAGCCCGATCGAGGCTGCCATGAAGCGGGTCGCGAGGCCGAGGATGAGACAGAGGGCACCCACCGACTCGGCGAGGATGACGAGGAAGGTCACGAC
>JBDGZR010000053.1:0-16747 GCA_039588495.1 Gemmatimonadota bacterium
GTTCGGTGTCGTGATCAACTTCGACACCGGCGGCTTCGAGGCCGCGGCGCTCGATCTTCTGGTCGACAGCGATGTGGTCGCCTGCCAGACCTTCTCGGGTCAGGGCTCGGTCGGTGTGGCGGGAGACGTCCAGACCGTCCAGTGCATCATCGACTCGGCGGAAGGCGTGGGCGCATGCGCGGGCACGACGCTGACCGGCCGGTTCGAGAACGGATCGCACACGATCGCCGCCGAGCTTACGCTGGGTGACGGCAGCACGGTCCGTGCGACCAGCGCAAACTCCGTCTTCTTCTCCAACGACGACGAGATCAGGATAGTCTCGAACGACATCGGACCGCGGGTGGTCGGCCTGGACGAGCGCGGCTGGTGGGGCGGGCCGCGCGACCTGAGCTGGTACGTCTGCCCGGTCATCTTCACGGACGCGCTCGAGGGTGACGTCTGCGAGATCACCGTGGTATCGTCGAACGACCACGACAACGGCGACCCGTTGGCCATCGATGGGGATCACGATTCTCCCAAGACGAGCATCGTCCTGGACGAGGAACCGTTCGAAGTCGTGGCGCAGTACCGCGATCTTCCTGCTCTGCTAGAGGGTGTCGCGAATCCGGACTGGGCCGACTCGGAGTCGCTCAACGAGGACCGGGTCGAGAGCGAGCAGGGTGATGGTGAGGAGGACCTGGATCCGACCAAGGTACTGGCGTGCGACGGGACAGATATCACGTCGTCGTTCGACCTGAACGGAACTTCTCGCCCGATCGACTCGAGCGCTCCGCTCTGCGACGACGATCCGTGTCAGGTCTGGATCGACGACGACTGGCCGATCACGGACGATGACACGGATGCGGACTTCGAGTTGGCGAACGTGCTGTACTCGGACGGTGACTTCGACCTGCGCCAAGATGACGGGGTAGCATTCGAGGACGGCGGGGTCGGGTTCGTGCAGGGCCAGACGGTGCTCCTGAACGCGTGGGACGTGGACAGCTTCGACGGAGATCTCCTCGACCTCACGCTGTACTTGGAGAATGTGGCCGGCGTCGACGACCTCGCCGAGGACGACGCGTGCGGCTTCGACGAGACGACCGACCAGGCGCTCGGCGGCGACTACCCGGACGCTTGGGGGCAGTGCACCGACGGTGCAGGGGATGACGGCGGCGTCGACGCCTACGTGATCCAGATCGCTCGGGTGGGAGACCTCCTCGGCAACGAGTTGGGTGACGGCACGGAGGACACTCAGCTCGAAGACGAGTTCGTCACGGAGCTCACGGACAACGGCACCGGGTTGGGCGTCGTGGTCAGCGGCCAGCTGGGCGCGGACTTCACCGGCCCGGAGATCGATCCGGACGAGCTCATGCCACCGGCGGACGGTGGTGCTGTGCTTGAGCTGTTCGTCTGGAACCCGGACCTTGACTTCGACGGCGTGGATGACGATACAAGGGGCTGTGGTCCCTTGGGCGACCCGCTCGACCAGGACCTGTGCGAGAACCTCATGTTCGAGGCGCTCGACCCGGATCTGGCCAGCGGCGATGCCGGCGCGGGCGTCGACGACGCGGAATGCGGGCCCGCCACGAATCCGGCATCGACCGAGTGCATCGACGGCGACGGCGACGGCGAGCTGATCACGGTCGAGATCGACGACTCGCCGGGCGATGACTTCAACGACCAGTTGATGCTGGTAGCACGGGCCTGGGATGGGGCTGCTAGCACGGACCCCGAGGACGGGATGTTCGCCGGCTATATCTGCGACGAGCCGGGCGACGTGGGCACCGCCTGCGACGGCACCAACGACGGCACGTACACCGTCACGCACACCGTGCCCGACAAGGCGCAGGTCGATAACAACGTGAGCGAGGCTTCGTACTCGTTCATCATCGACACGAACCAGCCGGTCATCGGGTTCGGCGGTATCACGGGCCTGAACAGCTCCAACGCCGCGACGGTCGAGTTCGTGCTCGACGCGAGCGTGGTGGACCGGAACGGTGACGGCACGGCCGTGACCAGCGCGGTCGTCCAGGTCACCGGCATCAGCGGCGGCGGAGACTGCAGCCTTGGTGTCTTTGATCTGGTGGCGGAAGACGAGGTGCTCGTCACGCCAGAGGGCGGCAACGACGCAGCCGATGATACTACGGTCGAAGCGGACGTGACCGACGCTGTGCAGACGAACGGGGGCGACTTCTCGAAGCTGTTCACTGCGGAGAACCTTGGTGCCGGACCCGTCACCTACTGCTTCACGATCATCGCCGACGATGGCGCGGCCCGTAAGAATGGCGACGACGACGAGCTCGAGATCAACGCGGTGGCCGGGAAGGACTTCACCTGGCAGTAGTCGGATAACAGCGCGAGGGGGCCGGCTTCGGCCTCCTCGCCCCAACCCTTCTCCTTCGTAGCTCGAAGGAGAGGCACACCTCCTAAGGGAAGCCCCATCCATCCAGGATGGGGCTTTTCTTTCTTGTCCCCAGCACGTCCGACGGATTGCCCGCAGCTTTCGCAGGGCCCTGATGGCCCGCCGAGGGGCCAACGGCAGCGTCCTGGTCGTTGATCGCCGCCCGATTGGGCGTTAACCTTTCTCTTCGCGAAGATCGCCGCCCGCGAAACCCCGATGGCGGGCGGCTCGTACAGGAATCTAGGAGCGGGGAATGACGTTCATCCTCGCCATTCTGTTCATCATGTTCGTCCTCGGACCGATCGCCCGCGCCATCGCGGTCTCGATCGAGAAATCCGGGGAGAAGCGCGCGCTCGAGACCCAGACCGGAGCTTCCGAGCAGCTGGTGGCGCTTAGCGAGCAGATGTACCTGCTCGCGGAGCGCGTGGACCGGCTGAGCGAGGAGCAGTCCTTCCTTCTCAGTGTGATGGAGAAGGAGACGAGGCTGCTGGAGGAGCAGGGGGTCGCGGCGCCGGGCGCTGGAGAGGATACGAGCACATGATCGGCCTTGAAGATCTGGAGAGCTACCTGATCCGAACCGAGCTGGACTACGAGGAGATCGGGGAAGGAATCTGGGCGGTTCATCCGAGCGCGGGCGAGGAGGAGCAGCTGCCGGCGATCTTGGTGAACCACGCACCGCCGGTTATCGTCCTCCGCTCGGATGTGCAGCGAGCGCCCGAGGACGAGGAGGAGCAGCGGGTGCTGTACGGCCGGCTCCTGGAACTGAACGCGACCGAAGTGGTCCACGGCGCCTACGGCCTGGAGAACGGGCAGATCCTGCTCAGCGACACACTCGAGCTGGCGGACCTCGACTTCTCGGAGTTCCAGGCCTCGCTCGAAAGCATCGCCCTCGCGCTCTCGTCCTACAAACAGAACCTCGAAACGGACTGACCTTCCGATGGGATTGTTCGATAGACTATCGCGGCTGATCCGCTCCAACCTCAACGATCTGATCGCTCGGGCCGAAAACCCCGAGAAGATGCTGACTCAGATCATAGAGGACATGAGGCGGCAGCTCGCACAGGCGAAGCAGGAAGTGGCCGTCGCGATCGCGGACGAGCGCAAGCTGAGGGCTCAGGTCGAGGAGGAGCGGCGTCAGGCCGTGGATTGGGAGAAGAGAGCCCGTCTGGCCGTGCGTGAGGACCGGGACGACCTGGCCAAGCAGGCGCTTCTGCGGGCTCAGGAGCACGCCAACCACGCCCAGGAGCTCCAGACCCAGTGGGAGCGCCACAGGGAGGACACGGAGCGCCTCAAGGACTCCTTGCGGCAGCTCAACGCGAAGATCGAGGAGGCGAAGCGGAAGAAGAACCTCCTGATCGCGAAGCAGAAGCGGGCGCAGGCACAGCGGCGCATCCACGAGACGATCACCGGACTGCAGGATCGGAGCGCCTTCCGCGCCTTCGACCAGATGGCCGACAAGATCGAGACCGAGGAGCGCCGGGCGATCGCGGCCGCCGAGGTCACCGAGGAGCTGGAAGGCGACGATCTGGCCAGGGAGCTCGATCTTCTGGCCGCGGCGACGCCAGACGTGGAGGATCGGCTACTTGAGCTGAAGCGGGACATGGGCCTGCTGCCTCCCGCCCCCGACGAGGTGGAGGAAGCGGAGCTCAAGGTGCTGGAGGGCGGCGAAGAGGTTCAGGACGCCGAGATCGTGGAAGAGGAGCGCGGCCGGTAGGACGCTAGGACACCTCTCGCCGCGCCGTCGCAGTCCGCTCGCGGCGGGGTCCATGCATCGTCGCCAGGCTCGCTTCGGAATCCCCGCCGGGCTATCCTTTTCAGCCTCCGGGAAGCTGTCCCTCGCTCTACGGTAAGTTCACCGTGACGGTATCCGACGCCTCGTTGTTGCTCTCGTCCGGATCCTCGACGTCTGGAGGCGGATTCACCGTGGCCGTGTTCGTCACCGTACCGGCCTGGTCGGCCTGAAGGGTCAGCGTGATCGTCGTGCCCACCCCGCTCGGCAGCGTCGGTATGTTGCAGGTCACGACGCCACTCCCCTCGCCGCAGTCACCTGGGCTCACCGTGGCGCTCACGAAGCTGGTGCCGGCCGGTACCGGGTCCGTCACCGTAAAGTCGTTCACGTCTTCCGGACCGTCGTTGAGGACGTTGATCGTGTAGACGATGTTGTCTCCGACGGTCACCGGATCTGCCTGGGCGGCCTTCGTGATGGACAGGTCGGCCTCCAGGCCCGTAACGTTCGTGCCCGTCTGATCACGGTTGTTGTCGAGATCCGGATCTTCGACGTTACTGGACACGGACACCGGGTTGCTCAGAAAGCCCACCTGCTCGGTGATCGTCGTGATCGTGATGCGGACCGACTCGTCCGCGTCCAGCGTACCCAGATCGCAGGTCACTATGTTCCGGCTCTCGTCGCAATCGCCGCCCGTCGTCGCCACGTCGTCGAAGTCCACGCCGTCCGGCAACGTGTCCGTGACTGTCGTGCGCGTGGCCTCGCTCGGCCCCAGGTTAACGACGTCGATCGTGTAGACGAGCTCGTCGCCGACCTCCACCGGATCCTCTTCATCGTCCTTGTCAACCGACAGGTCGGCCAGCGGCTTTACAGTCGTGGTGTCCGTGGCCGTGTTGTTCCCCTGCGCGGTATCCTGGACGCTGCCCGTGACCACGGCGGTGTTGATGGCGTCGCCGAACTCGTTCGCCAGCACCCGGAGGGTCACCGTAGCGGTGAAGATGACCGGCAGCGGGCCTACGTCGCAGAGGACGACGCCGTCCTGCTGCGAGCATTCCCCGCGCGTGGAGGAGGCCGAGACGTAGCTGGTGCTCGCCGGGATCGTGTCGATGACCGTCACGATGCCCACTTCGTTCGGCCCCCTATTTCGCGCGACGATCGTGTAGATAATCGTGTCGCCGATCGCGACTGGATCCGTCTCGCTTACCTTACTGACGGAGAGATCGGACGCCACCTCGGCGACACCCGTGGTCTCGGTGTCGGAGTTGTCGCTCCCGTCCGGATCCGGCTGGTCGGACGAGACCGTGGCCGTATTCTCAACCTCCCCCACCTCGTTGGCCCGGACGGTCAACGTGATGGTGGCTCTGCTACCGTCGGCCAGGTCGCCGATCTCGCAGGTGACCGTGCCGCCCGACTCCGCGCAGGAGCCGCGGGACGTCTCGACCGACCGGAAGCTGGTGGACGAGGGCAGGGGGTCCGTGACCTCCACCCCGGTCGCGTCGCTGGGCCCGCCGTTCAAGACGGTTATCGTGTACACGATGTCGCCACCCAGCGCCACGAAGTCGGCCTGGGCGAACTTCGTGATCGAAAGGTCGGCCGGCACGCCGAGAACCGTTGTCTCCTCGGTCGCCGAGTCGTTCCCGATGTTGGGGTCCTCCTGGTCTCCGCTCACGGTCGCGGTGTTGGTGATCGTGCCCACCTGGTCCGCCGTGACAGTGAGCGTGATGGTGGCGTTGGCGGCCGCGGCCAGGCCGCCCAGATCGCAGGTCACCGTCCCGCCACTCCGCGCGCAGCTGCCCTGGGAGGGGTCGGCGGAGCCGAAGGTTGCGCTCGACGGAAGGTCGTCCGTGACGATCACGCCGGTCGCGTCCACCGGCCCCGCATTGGAGACCGTGATCGAATAGACCACTTCGTCGCCCACCGTCACCGGGTCAGCTGCGTCCGACTTCGTGATCGAGAGATCGGCCCGGTCGGGCTCGGGCTCCGTCGGCTCGGAGCTGCAATTGGCGAGGCCGAAGAGGGTCGAGACAGCGAGCAGCGATAGCAGGGGTAGGTATCCGAGTGCCGGACGGGTCTTGGCCATGATCTGCATCTTCCCGGTAGGTCGAAAAAGCGCTGAGTGACTCGCCTATTCTAGCGCTATTTACCCTCCCGCGCAGCGTGGGTCGTCGATCGAGGCAGGTGGGGGAGGATAGCCTCGATGAGCTTCGTGGCTCCGCAGCGAATTGGGTCTGTCGCCGGGAGGCCAGTGAGCTCCGCGGCGTCTCCGATCTCCCGCAACGCCTCCTCTTGCTTCCCGTATGTGTTGCAGGCGACGGCTGCCACGCGAACGCGTCCTTCCGGCCACGCCCACGCCATCGCGTCCTCGTGAAGGCGGACCACCTCGTCCAGGGCCGGGATCTTCACCCAGTCGTGGTGGCCCCCGTATATGGTCGCGCGCTCGGGCTTGGTGCAGAGGATGAGAGCCTGGGGCAGGGCGCCGTGCATGAGGCCCAGCGTGACGCCCGAGTATCCCGGGTGCAGGAGCGAGCCCTGTCCCTCCACGACGATTACGTCCGCCGCCGGGTCCGCGTCCAAGACGAGACGCTCCGCCGCGCCAGCCACGAAGTCGGCGACGACGGCGTCAACGGCGATGCCCCGGCCTTCGATCATGATCCCGGTCTGACCCGTGGCCGCGAACTCCGCCCGAAGGCCGCGCTCCCTCAGCTCCCGTACGACCTCCATCGCCACGGTCATCTTCCCGACGTTGCAGTCCGTCCCGACGGTGAGGACGCGGAGCGCGGCGCTTTCGCGCGCGCGACCCGTGGCCACCGGCAGGCCCGCCGGCGGCCTCCGTACGTCGTGAAGCGTGACGCCGTGCTTCTCGGCCAGTCGGCCGAGCTCCGGATCGTCGCCCAGAAAGACATGCAGTCCGCTCCACACGTCCAGCCCGCTCCGGATCGCCTCGCCGATCACCGGACGCCACTCCTCGGGGAGCCCGCCGCCCTGCGGCGCGATCCCCAGAAGAAGGGCCTTGGGAGGCGGATCGAGGGCCATCGCTTCGGATAGATCGGACAGAATCGGGATCCCGCGGCCGAAGCCGAGGATCTCGCAGGCGTCTCGACCCGCCTGCGTGGAGTCGAGCACGGCGGCGACGCTCTCGGGTCGATACCGGATGATGCAGGCCGCCGTCTTCGCCCACTCCATGTCGAACAGGCCTTCGGCGAGGATGACGGCGCGGGCGGGCCTCACAGCTGCTCCTCCCGGCCAAGCCATTTCTCCACCCGCGGCGGCTCGTACGATCGCAGGAGCTCCAGGAGCGTGGCCGGCTCCTCCTCGACGAGCAGCATCCGCCGGTGCTCCTCGGCCAGAAAGCGCTCCCCGACCGCGCGGTCCAGCGCCGCGAGCATGCCGTCCCAGTACCCCGAGACGTTCAGCAGCCCACACGGCTTGTCGTGGTAGCCGAGTTGACCCCAGGTGAGCGTCTCGAACAGTTCCTCCAGGGTGCCCATGCCCCCGGGAAGGGCGATGAACGCGTCCGCGAGCTCGGCCATCTGCGCCTTTCGCTCGTGCATCGACTCGACGACACGAAGCTCCGTGAGGCCCTCGTGCCCCACCTCGCGGTCGAAGAGGGCCTGGGGAATCACTCCGGTCACCGAGCCTCCACCCGCCAGCACCTCATCCGCCAGGATGCCCATGAGGCCGACGCTGCCTCCCCCGAATACGACGGAGATCTCCTCGCCGACCAGCGCCCGCCCGAGCGTCCGAGCCGCCGCCGCGTACTCGGGCCTGGCTCCCGGGCTCGATCCGGCGAAGACGCAGACGCTGCCCAGGCGGATCACGGAATCCGGCTCACTGATCCGAGAGGATCAGCTCGCGGAACTCGGGAAAAAGCGCCGGATTGGCGGTAAGGACGCCGCCCGGCCATAGCGGCTCACCGGACTCGGCGCCCGGGTCGACGTCGAGGCGCTCCGAGCCTCGGGGCACGCGGACCCGCTCGACCAGACCACCCGCCTCCCGGATGATCAGGATGCCGGCCGCGAAGTCCCACGGCATCAAGGCCAGCTCCCAGAACGCATCGAACCGCCCGCATGCCACGTTGCACAGGTCCAAGGCCGCCGAACCCGCCCTTCGGATCCCGCTCGTCGAACGGAGCACCCGGTCGAACGAGTCCAGATAGCGGGCGAACACGTGCAGGTTTTTGAACGGGAAGCCGGTTCCGACCAGGGCGAGGCGCAGCTCGGAGACGTCGGAGACCCGGATCGGCTGACCGGCGCTCCGGGCTCCGCCCCCTCGGGCCGCCTCGAACCGCTCTCCCGTCGCCGAGTTGAGGACGACGCCGAGCCGCAAGCCGCCGGAGTCCACGGCGGCGATCGAGACCGCGTACTCCGGGTAGCCGTGCAGCCAGTTCGTCGTCCCGTCCAGTGGATCGATCACCCAGCGGATCTCGGACGCCGGCGACGAGTTACCTGATCCAACGGATCCGTCAAGCGTCGCGCCGTCCTGCGCGGAGCGGGCGTCGGTCGCCTCCTCTTCTGCCAGGATCTCGTGGTCGGGAAAGTGGCCAAGGAGGGTCTCGACGATCGTGCGCTCCGCCTCGCGGTCCACCTCGGTGACGAAGTCCGACGTGCCCTTCTCCTCCCACGTCAGGGATCCGGCGCCGCCGGCCCGCGCTCGGTGCACCCGCCCGGCCCTGTCGGCAGCCTCCCGGGCTGCTTCGAGCAGCCCGCGGTCTTCGGGGCCGAGATTCCAATCCATCGCCTCTTCTCCATGCGAGCCGCGTCCGAGCGTCTTTCCTTGCTTGCTCCCGTCGTTGGGGCGGAATAACTTAGCCGAGCTCTTCCGACTCCTCCAGGCAATCGGGCGGGCCCCGAAATCCGACTCCTTCCGAAGCCATGACGACCGAAAGAAAACGCGTCTTCAGCGGGATACAGCCGTCCGGGGAAGTCCACCTGGGCAACTACCTGGGCGCGATCAAGAACTGGGTGGACCTCACCGACGACTACGAGTGCATCTACTGCATCGTGGACCTGCACGCCATCACGATTCCCTATCGGGTCGACGAGCTGCCCGAGCGGGTGTTCGACGTCGCCGTGTCCCTGGTGGCCAGCGGACTCGAACCCGATCGCTGCATCCTCTTCGTCCAGTCACACGTGCCCGAGCACGCCGAGCTCCAGTGGCTGTTCAACACGGTGACGCCGCTGGGGGACCTGGGCCGGATGACGCAGTTCAAGGACAAGTCCGAGCGGGTGGAGTCGGTGAGCGCCGGTCTCCTGAACTACCCGGTCCTCCAGGCCGCCGACATCCTCCTCTACCTGGCGGAGTACGTGCCGGTCGGGGAGGACCAGCGCCAGCATCTGGAGCTCACCCGCGAGATCGCCAGGCGGTGGAACGGCCGCTTCGGAGAGTTCTTCCCGGAGCCCGATGCCCTGATCATCGGTCCCGGCCGGCGCGTGCTCGGGCTCGACGGCGTGGCCAAGATGTCGAAGTCCCAGGACAACATCATCCCTCTGCTGGCCACGCCCGACGAGTTGGCGTCGGTCATCCGCACGGCCGTCACGGATCCGGCGAGGAAGCGACGCGATGATCCCGGTAACCCTCACGTCTGCAACATCTTCTCGCTCCACGGCGCGTTTTCGACGACGGCGGAACGGGAGGAGATCGAGGCCCGCTGCCAGACGGCCGAGATAGGCTGCGTGGACTGTAAGCTCAAGTTGGCGAGTAGCATAGCGGAGACTCTCGCGCCGATTCGCGATCGCGCCGACGAGCTGCGGGCGAAGCCGACGCTGATCCGGGAGATCCTCGCCGAAGGGGCCGAGCGGGCGCGCGCGATCGCGGGGCCCGTGATGGCTGAGGCATACGACCGCATGGGTCTTCGCCGGGTCGGCTCGGAGTGATTCTCGAGGGCGTCGGGTCGGAATGACGCACAACGGGACGGAGCCGGATTGATGGAGAGCTTTCTGGAGCAGCTGCCAGCGTGGATCGAGGCGTTTCGCTTCCCGGTGCTGGGCCGCCTCGCGCTGGCCACGGCGCTGGGGGCGCTGGTCGGCCTCGAGCGGGAGCTCGCGGGCAAGCCGGCCGGCCTCCGCACGAACATCCTCATCTGCGTCGGCGCCACGCTCCTGACGGAGGCGTCGCTGGGGATCGCCACGGCGGGATTCGCGACCCACGAGCTCGTCCGGTCCGACCCTGGACGGATCGCCGCCCAGATCGTCTCCGGGATCGGATTCATCGGTGCGGGCACCATTCTGGTGGCGAGGGGAAGCGTGCTCGGCCTCACCACGGCGGCCACGCTGTGGGTCGTCGCCGCGATCGGCATCACGGTGGGCATAGGTGCCTACGTGGAGGCGATCGGCGCCGCCGTCCTCGTGTTCCTGGTGCTGTTCCTGATCGGAAGGCTCGAGGAGCGCCTGCTCAGGACGCGGGCCGAGCGGAAGCTCCTCGTTGCCTTGTCGGCTCCCCACACGACGCCCGATGCAGTGTCCGATCTTCTCGCGGAGCTCGGCATCCGTGCTCAGCCCCTCAGCATGAAGCGAGATGCCGAGGGGGCGGAGTACGTGTACACGATCACCGGCGCCGAAGAAGCCAAGCGCCAGCTCTTGCGGCGTCTCGCCGCAACGGATGGCGTGCGAGCCTTTTCGCTCGAATGATCCGCTTTGCCTGAGCTCCTGATCTGGATGTACTCGACCAGTCAGCCGCACTGGTCGATGCCGGCCGACTCCGTCGCGCGGGTCCGCGAGACGCTGGGCGACGAATGGACGGTTCATACCATCGAGCACGAGATCGACGCCACGGGGGACGGCCCGCCCGCGACGCCTCGGCCGGTTCTGGAGGCGATCGCCGACGCGGAGGTCTACTTCGGATTCGGGATCGCCCCCGACGCTTTCCGAGAGGCCAGGCGGCTCAAGTGGGTCCACTCGGGGGCCGCAGGAATCGGGGGCTCCCTGTTTCCGGAGATGCTGGAGAGCGAGGTCCTGCTCACCAACTCCGCCGGCGTCTACGCCGAGCCGATGGCCGATCAGGCGTTGGCGATGATGCTCTACTTCACCCGGGGCCTCGACGGGGCCGTGGCCGGGATGAGGGCACGGGAATGGCGCAGGGAGGCGATCGTCGGTCCGGGCGGAGGCGTAACCGAGCTTGCGGGCGCCGTGGTCGGAATCGTGGGTTATGGAGGCATCGGTCGCGCTCTCGGCCGTCGCGCCCACGCGCTGGGCATGAGGGTCTGGGCTCTCCGGCGCAGCGAGCCGGCGGCGGGCGACCGGCCCGACGAGGTGGAGTGGGTCTCGGGGGCGAGCGGCCTGGATGAACTGCTGAACGAGAGCGACTACGTCGTCCTTACCGTGCCGCAGACCTCCGAGACGACGGGCCTGATCGGCGAGCGGGAGCTGAACCTGATGCCGCGCTCCGCCGTCTTGATCAACGTCGCGCGCGGGCGCATCCTTGATGAGGAGGCCCTGGCCGCCGCGCTCGGTGCGGGCCGGCTGCGCGGCGCGGGGCTCGACGTGTTTCGCGAGGAGCCGCTACCTCCCGACAGCCCACTATGGAAACTGGACAACGTTCTTATCACACCGCACATCGGCGGAACGTCCCAACGGTTCTGGGACCGCCAGACGGAGCTGATGGTCCGAAACATCGGCAACTACCTGGCGGGTCTCCCGCTCGAGAATCTGGTCGACAAGCGACTCGGGTACTGATGACGTGAGATCCCGCTGCCATCCGCCAGGATACTCGGGAAAGGCGATCCTCCCATGATGGAGACTCTCATTCGAGCGGCCGTCGACAAGGGCGCCGCCACCCTGCACATCAAGGCGGGCGACGTCTTCCGAGCCCGCATCAAGGACGATCTGGTCAAGCTCTCCGATGAGCCGCTCGCGGACGAGGACGTGCTCGGCCTCGCGCTCACGCTCCTCCCGGACCAGGCGCTCAAGGACAGGGTCGGCGACATCACCGATTACGACTTCGCCTGGGAGATGGCGGACGTCGCACGCTTTCGCGTCAACATGCTCCGGCAGCGCGGCGCATTCATGATCGTGATGCGCGTGATCCCCTGGGAAGTGCCCGGGTTCGCCGAGCTGCACCTGCCACCCGTCCTCGCCGATGTCGCCAAACAGCCCAATGGGCTCGTGCTCGTATCGGGCGCTACCGGTCAGGGGAAGAGCACCACTCAGGCGGCGATGATCGATTGGGTCAACCGGAACCGGATGAAGCACATCATCACGCTCGAGGATCCGATCGAGTACTGGCACGGGAACATCCAGAGCACCGTGACCCAGCGTGAGGTCGACCGCGATACCGAGTCCTTTCGGACCGGTCTCAGGTCGGCTCTCCGCCAAGATCCTGACGTGATCCTCATCGGTGAGATGAGGGACGTGGAGACCTTCGAGACGGCCTTCGAGGCCAGCGAGACGGGCCACCTGGTGATTTCGACGATGCACGCCAACACGGCGATTGGGGCCATCACTCACATCCTCGCGATGTTTCCGGATTCCAAGGACACGCTCGTCCGCCGCCGTCTCGCCGACAGCCTGCGTGCGATCGTCTCGCAGAGGCTCCTCGGTCGGTTGGATGGCGGGAGGATCCCCGCGGTGGAGGTGCTGGTGGGGACGGCCGCGGTCAGGGACGCCATCCTTCAGGGGGAGGTCCAGCAGACCATCCTTCGCCTCATGCAGGAGGGGGACGCGTACGGCATGCAGACCTTCGACCAGCACCTGACGAGACTGGTCAAGGAAGGGACGGTGGGCTATGAGGCCGCGAAGCAGGTCGCGACCAACCCCGCAGACTTCGAGCTCGAACTGCAGACGCTCGCGACAGGCGAGCCGCCGGCCAAGGACGCCGATTTCGTGTCCCGAGACTACTTTCCAGGCGATGGCTGAGCCCGCGAGGAGTCCCACGCTGTCGGCTGCGCGATGCTGAGCGGCATACTTCTCCCCGTCACCACCCCGTTTCAGCCGTCGAGCTTCGAGCTGGATGCCGAGGCGTTCACGACCAATCTGCGAAAGTGGGCCGAGCATCCGATCGCGGGGGTGGTCGTGGGAGGCTCCACGGGAGAGGCGCCGCTTCTGGAGCTTCAGGAGCTGGCGCGGCTCGTGGACGTCGGCCGCTCCGCCCTGCCGGCGGATCTCCTCCTGGTGGTCGGCACGGGGATGGAGTCCACCCGAGGCACTGTGAGCGCCTGCCAGATGGTGGCGGAGCGAGGCGCGGAGGCGGTGCTGGTGCGGCCGCCCTCCTATTTCCGGTCCCAGATGACGCCAGAGGCACTGCGGGACCATTTCCTGAGGGTTGCCGAGTGCTCGCCGGTGCCCGTGATCCTCTACCACGTGCCGAAGTTCGTGCCCGTCGATCTCGTGCCGGATCTGGTCGGCCGATTGGTGGAGCACCCCAACGTCGTCGGCATCAAGGACTCCTCCGGGGATCTAAAGAACCTCGGCGCGCTGACCGAGGCCTGCGCCGATCGCGCGTCGGTGCTCGTCGGAAGCGGATCGCACCTGTACGCGGGACTCGAGCTCGGGGTGACAGGCGGGATCCTCGCGGTCGCTCTGATCGCACCCGCTGAGAGCTGCGCGGTGATGGATGCCTGGAGGGCAGGTCGGGCGGCGGAGGCGGGAAGGGCACAGGAGATCCTTGGTCCGCTGAACCGCACCGTCGTAGGCGAGACCGGCGTGCCCGGCATCAAGCATGCCCTGGACCTGCTGGGCTACCGAGGCGGAGACCCGCGTCCGCCGTTGCTACCCCCGAAAGCCGAGGTTCGTGGGAAGGTGCGGGCAGCGCTGGCCCGGGCCGCCTTGCTTCCTTCCAACACCAATGAACCCGAGGCCGCCACCGCGGCGGGAGGTGAGCGTGTTCGGTGACGGCGCCCGCTGCGTCGCCGTGGTCGGGGCGCAGTGGGGAGATGAAGGGAAGGGCAAGATCATCGACGTCCTGGCCGAGCAGGCCACGATCGTGGCTCGATACCAGGGGGGCGCGAACGCGGGCCACACCGTCCACGTGGGAGAGGAGGAGTTCATCCTCCACCTCATTCCCTCGGGCGTCCTCTACCCGGATGTCCGTTGCCTGCTCGGCAACGGCGTCGTCTTGGATCCGTGGACCTTCCTCGAGGAGCGTGACGCGCTCATCGACCGAGGCCTGGACCTGGAGGGCCGGATCGGGATCAGCAGCCGGGCACACCTGGTCCTTCCCTACCACAAACAGCTCGATGCCGCGCAGGAGTCCACCCGCGGCGGGAAAGCGATCGGCACCACCGGCCGGGGAATCGGTCCGGCGTATCGGGACAAGGCCGCTCGTATCGGCCTTCGCGTCGGCGATCTTACCGACCTGACCCGTTGCGTCGACGTGGTGCGGCAGGGAGCCGCCGCGGCTAATTCGATCCTGGCCTCGCTGGAGACGGACGTGCGCGTTCGGCCCGAGGAGGTGCTGGAGTCGCTGCGCGCGGTCGCGCCCGAGATCCTGAGGCTGCAGACGGATGTCGGCGCCGAGATCCGGGCCGATATCGCGGGCGCAGGACGCGTCCTGCTGGAAGGCGCCCAGGGAGCGCTCCTGGACATCGATCACGGTACCTACCCCTACGTGACGTCCTCATCGACCACCGCGGGAGGTGCGGCCTCAGGTGTGGGGATCGGACCGACGATGATCGACGAGGTCCTGGGTGTCGTCAAGGCGTACACGACCCGCGTCGGCAACGGGCCCCTGCCGACCGAGCTGGAGGGCGTCGAGGCCGAGAGGCTGCGCGATCTGGGCGGCGAGTTCGGAGCGACGACCGGCCGCCCGCGCCGGCCCGGCTGGTTCGACGGCGCTGTCGTGCGCTACGCCGCCGGCGTGAACGGCCTCACCGCTCTCGCGGTCACGAAGCTGGACGTGCTGGACACCTTTGACCGGGTACTGCTGGCGTTCGACTACGAGCTCGGCGGACGGCACCTCGAGATATTCCCCGATGCCTCGCAGGATCTGGACCGGGTGACCCCCGTTTACGAGACTTTGCCCGGGTGGTTGACATCCACTTGCGGAGCGCGTCGGTTTCCCGATCTTCCGGATTCCGCGCGCCGCTATCTGCGCAGGATCGAAGAGGTGGCCCAGACGCCGATCCGCTACGTGTCGGTCGGTTCGGCGCGAGACCAGACGATTTTCCTGGACGCCCGAGTTCCCACAACGGTATGAGGTAGAAGAGCCCGAGCGATGCAGAGCACAGGGAGGAAGCTGAACGCGCTGGGAGCTCTTCTCGGCGCGGCCGTCGTCGCAGCCGGGTGCTCCCGCAGTGACTGGAAGGCCAACAGTTACGAGCGCGGAGACACGACTGTCATGCGCACGGTGAGCGGAAGCGCGTGGGGCGGTCCGGCTGAGCTCGTCGAGCGAGCACGGATCATTGCCGACCCGTCGGACACGCTCGAAGGCCTGGAATCAGTGACCGCGCTCGCCAACGGGCCGAACGGCGATCTCTACGTGGTGGACGCCGAGAAGCCGGTGGTGCGGCAGTACGACCGCAACGGCCAGTACGTGCGAGCGTTTGTCGTGCCACTCGGCGAGCCCGGCCACTACTCGCGGCCGAATGGGGTGGCGGTGCTCTCCGATGGACGCGTCGTGATCCGTGACCCGAAACGCTCCCAGCTGGTGGTCTACTCGCCGCGGGGGGTCTTTCTGGAGCGATGGCCGCACCCGTCCGGGGTCTACAGTCCCATTCCGCTCCTCTCCGACGCGCAGGACCGGCTCTACACGCGCTTGGTCTATAACCCATCCGAGCCCAGGGAGGCGTGGAAGGAAGGGCTGGTACGCTACAGCGCCGACGGATCGATCGAGGACACGATCCCGGACCCCGAGATCGGCTATGTTCCGCCGAGCCTGATGGCGCAAGCGCCCGACGGTGACACGCTGACGTTCCGCATCCCTCTCACCGCGAGAGCGTACTGGACGCGAACCCCCGCAGGAGACGTAGTGACGGCGATCTCGGACCGCTATGCGCTCCAAGTCGCCAAGCCCGATGGCAGCGTCCTCAGGATCGAGCGAGAGTATGAGCCGGTCCCGGCGTCCAGGGAGGAGCGCTCCACGCTCTACCGCGACGTCGATAGGAAGGCAAAGCAGATCGATTACCGCTGGACGTGGCGGGGGGCCATTATTCCCGAGGAGAAGCCGCCCTTCAAGGGCTTGTTCGCCGATGCGGACGGCCGGATCTGGACCCAGCTTCATCAACCGGCCGAGCTGATCGGAGAGTTCGCGGCTAGTGCCAGGGAGGCCGAGGCCGGGGCGGATTCCGCCACTGCGCCCGAATCCGAAGATCGGCTTCCCAGGCCCCGAGACTGGCGGGAGCCGATCGCGTTCGATGTCTTCGAGCCCGACGGCCGTTACCTGGGCCAGGTCAGCGCGCCGCCCGGTTTCCGCACACGACCCCTGCCCTCGATCCGGGGGAACACCGTCTGGGCCGCCGTCAGCAACCGAGGCGACGTGCCCGACATCGTCCGCTTCGAGATAAAGAAGTGACCCTGCGGCTGGAGCCTGGGAGCCACGTCGGAGTCACGGGAAACATTGCCGAATTCCCTCTCACCGCCTACACTTAAAGGCTAATTTGCCACCGGTTCCGGCCGGAGGTACACCGGCCGGAGGGCGTCCTACCGGCAGTCACCCGATCCACAGACAGCGGACAGGTGTTCGAACGGCTCAGCGATCGACTGGACAGCGTC
>JBDGZR010000054.1:0-16693 GCA_039588495.1 Gemmatimonadota bacterium
CGACCTTGAAGCTGTCGAAAGCGGTCTGTCCCCACCTCAGAAAGGCGTACCGCTCCCGGTTCCGCTCGAGCTCCTTCTCGGCGTTGATGAAGAAGGAGGCCTGGCTCCCGAAGGAGTCCACCTGTACGGAGTGGTCGATGACCAGCTCCGAGGGTAGCAACGGGTTGATCCTGGCGGGATCGCCGCCGAGCTCCGCCATCGCATCCCGCATCGCCGCCAGATCCACGATCGCCGGCACGCCCGTGAAGTCCTGGAGAAGCACGCGGGCCGGCATGAAGGCGATCTCCTGCTCCGAAGGCTCGGCGGCCCGCTCCGACCACGTGGCCACGGCCTCGATGTCCTCGGCCGTCACGCTGCGGCCGTCTTCCTGCCGCAGGAGGTTCTCGAGAAGGACGCGTATCGAGAACGGCAGCCGGTCCAGCCTGCCGACGCCGCCACGCTCCAGCGCTCCTATATCGTAGATCGTCGCGCTACCGCCCCCGATCGCAAGCTCGCGCCGTGCGCCAAACGAGTTCATCGCTCTATCCTCTTCGATCGTTCAGAATCGTATTGATACCGGCAAGATGGGGGTCGTGAACCCCGGAGGCGAGCCGGCTTCAGTGCCGGAGGCGCCACCTCTCGAGGCCGAGGAAACCGAGGGCCGTCACGGCCATGTGCGAATGCCGGGGGCGCCGGCGAGCAAGAAAAACGACGACGCCCGCAGCCGTGGGCGTCGTCGCCATGGAGAGGAGAAGCCGGCCCACCGGCGGTTCAGTCCGAGGACCCCTCCTCGGGCGGCTTCACGATCAGCACGGGGCATTTGGCCCGGCGCGCGACACCTTCGGCGACGCTCCCGAGAAGCGCTCGCTCGAGGCCCGTTCTGCCGTGGCTGGCGAGCACGATGAGATCGATCTCCAGGCGCTCCGCGTACTCCACGACGTTCTGGGCCGGGTGGCCCAACTCGACGTGCAGCTCTGCCGGGACCTCCGGGCCTTCCTTCTCTAACCGCTCGCGGAGGTGCTGCAGCGCCTTCTCCTTGAGCTCCGGCATGTCGAACATCTGCGAGGCCTGCACCGGGAAGTAGAAGTCCGGGTAGGTGCCCACCTCGAGAACGTGCAGCAGGTGTAGACTCGCTCCCTCCCTCGCGGCGATCTCCTTGGCGTATCCGAGGGCGAGCTCCGAGTTCTCCGAGTAGTCCATTGGGACGAGAATACGCCCGAAGGCGCTGCCGGACGCGGCATCTTCCCGGACGGTAAGGACCGGGCAGTCGGCCATCCGCACGACTTCCTCCGCCACGCTGCCCAGGAGCAGATGGCGCAAGCCCCGGCGGCCATGGGTCCCCATGACGATCAGGTCGACGCCCTGCTCTTCGGCGTACTCCAGGATGACCGGCGCCGGCGATATGCCGCGAACCTGCGCGCGGACGATCCTCACGTCCGGCATGCTGCCGTTGTCGGCCGTCGTCGCCATGCGGGCTTCTGCCGAGCTCCGCATGCGCTCGTAGAGGTCATCCGGCTCTGGGAAGTGATGCGCCGGATCGTGCGGGTCGTCGGCATGCAGAACGATCGCGTGAACCATGTGGAGCTCGGCGTCGTAGCTGGCTGCCAACCGGACGGCCATCGGAAACGCGTTCTCCGAGCACGGGGAGAAATCTGTCGCGTAGACGATCTTCTTGATATCAAGCATGGGTGCCCCCTCGGCGTGCCTACACTGTCACCACTTACAAGCTATCAGAACGGACGCGGCGTCGCCCGTGGGCATCCCCGTCGCCGACCGCTCAGGTCGCCGAGGTGAAGGCCCGGCGGCCCGCCCAGTAGGCGAGAGCGGTCCAAGCGGCCAGGCTGCCGCTGGCGGCGGCGATCAGCCCGGTGCGTCCCAGATTGTCGATCAGCGCCGCGCCGGCGGGCCCGAGCAACCCCGGATCGGCCTCCAACAGAGCGATCATCGCCAGCCGAAACGCCTCGACCGGGTTCACGAGCGACCACACCTGCAGCACCCCCGCGGGGAGGCCCCAGCGGACGAACGCGGCCATCAGGCCGAGGCTGCCGAGGGCCAGGAAGGCGAGCCACAGCGTGAACACGACGCTGGTGGCCCTGCCCCGAGTGGAGGCCAGCGCCGAGACCCAAAGACCGATCGACACGAACGCCGCGGCGAGCACGACGGTAAAGAGCAGCAGCATGGCGATCGGCAGCGCCGGGACGCCCTTGACCGCCGCCACGGCGCCGGTGGCACCGTAACCGACGACCAGCGATGCGACCACGGCCGCCGTCACGCCCAGCCACTTTCCGGCGAACACCTCCTCGCGAGTCACCGGCTGGGCCAGCAGGTAGTCGAGGGCTCCGGTCTCGCGCGCGCCGGCGATTGCCGCTCCCGAGGACAGCAGCGCCATCAGCGGGACCACGAAGAGCGCGAGCTGCATGAGACCCGCCAGCGCGCGGCCGTAGCTGCGGTAGCCGAGGAGGCTCACATCCACCTGGCCGAACAGCATCAACAGGAGCCCTCCGGCGACGAATATGCCGGCGTTGAGCCAGAACCAGTAGGCGCGTACGGACTCCCGCACGCCGGCCTGGGCGAGCAGTCGCGCGGTCATCTCCCGCCTCCGTCTGGCGTCGACGCATCCGCAGGAGCCGGCGATGCATCCCCGTGGCGCTCCAGCCGATCCAGGACGTGCTCCAGCGAAGGCGGGCGGGTGCGGAACTCGGTCACCGGCAGGCCTCGCTGCCGCACCTCCAGCAGGAGATCCAGGCTGGCGTCACCCCTGACGTCGACCTCGACGCCGGCTCCGTTCGCTCGAAGGTCCGAGACGACCGGGCACTCCCTCAGCTCCGCCGCGACGCGCTCCACCTCATCTGCCGGCGCGCTGAGCCAGAGCCTCGGCGCCGCGTCGGTCGCCCGCCACAGCTCCTCCAGCGTGCCGTCGAACGCCAGCCCCCCGCCGTGGAGGACGAGCACCCTGTCCGCCAGCAGCTCGATCTCATCCAACCGGTGAGATGCGAAGAGGAGCGTGGTCTCTGCGGCGATCTCCCGGACCCGGCGGAAGAGATCACGGCGCGCACCGGGATCCAGGTTCGCGGTCGGCTCGTCCAGGAGGAGCACGGAGGAGCCGCTCCCGAGCGCGAGGCCGAGCAGGGCCTTCTGCACCATGCCGCCCGAGAGCTCGTTGAGAGCCTTTGCGCCCGTCTCCTCGAGCGGCATCCCGAGCGCCGCGAGCGTCGACGCCGGTCCATCGATCGCCACACCCCGCAGGGCCGAGAAAAAGGCCACGAACTCGCTCAGCGTCATGTCGTAGAGGGGAGCCTGCTGCGGTACGTACCCGATCCTCCGGCGCACTTCCTTCCGGCCGGGGGTGACCGTCTCCCCGGCCTCGATGTGGAAGTCGAGATCGCCGAGCACCCTCTGGTCGCCGTAGCTCTTGCCCAGCCCCACGCCTGTGATCACGAGGCTCTCCTCCGCGTGACCCGCCACAGCGCTCCGCCGCCGGCCACGGCCAGGAACAGCCAGGAAGCGCTCTTCCACGGGGAGGGCCGAGAGCGCGTCGGGGACCCGGCCGCCTCCCCCCAGTCCGCGAGAAGAGTGGCGTCGATTCGAGGGGCGCCGTCCACCACCACCGGCTCCGGCTTCAAGAGCGGGAAGAACCGGCTCACGACATCCAGCACTCCGAGCGCGGGGCTGCGCGCGAACAGCCCGAGCGCCGGATGCCGGCTCAGAAGGTCGTCGGCCAGCCGAGCGTGAACGAACGGGATGTCGCCCGCGCCGTCACCGTCCCGGTCGAAGCCGGCGTATTCGCTCCAGTGGTTCCCGGACCAGCGGTTGCGAGCGGCCTGGTCCGCGCCCGCGCCGCCCGCCACCACGACCGGAGTGCCGTTGCTCAGAAAATCGTTCCCCTCGAACGCGTTACGCTCGACAGAGGGTAGAAGCCGGATGCCCGCCTGGTTGGCGAGCAGGAGGTTGCCGGTGAACGAGTTGGCCACGTCGGCGGAGTGGGGGGAGTTGTCGAGGTGGATGCCAACCACGTTTCCGACGATGAGGTTGCCGGAGGCCTCGATCGCGTCCGAGTCCTTGAGCCCGATGCCCATGCCCGTCATACCGGCGGAGTTGGCGAAGACGTTCTCGTGGAACCGGATGTCGGCCGAGTACATCAGGAACGCGCCGACCTCGTTGCCGTCGAAGCGGTTCCGCTCGAAGACGTTGTGGTTGCTGTACATGTAGTGCAGGCCGTAGCGGCCGCCCTCGATCACGTTGCCACGGACGAGCAGGCTGTCCGAGAAGTAGATCACGACGTCCCGGGTCCCACGAACCACGTTGTCGAGGATCTCGGAGGCCGAGCTGTACCAGAGACGGATCCCGTCCCCGCGGCGAGGCGGCGAAAACGGCTTTCCCTCGATCCGGTTCCCTCGAACCCGGGACCCCGGCGAGCCCTTGAGATAGATCCCGTAGAAGACGTCCTCGAGCCGGTTGCCGACGATCCGGCTGCCCGGCGCCTCCCGCACCATGACTCCGGCGTGCTCCTCCTCCACGTTGGAGCCGGAGGCTCTGACCACGAAGCCCTCCAGGCGAAGCGGCGCGAGCGCCTCGACGACGTGACCGGTGCCTCCCCCGTCCAATACCGGCCAGCCCTCCCCCAGGAGCGTGAGCGGCAATCTGATGACGAGCCGCTCCGAGTATGTGCCCGGGCCGACGAGCACCGTGTCGCCGACGCGAGCGGAAGCGACGGCGTCGCCGATCGTCGAGAACTCCTCGCCGGGCCCGACCCGGATCGGCTGTCCGATCAGCGGAGCGGGCGCGAGGAGGCCTCCGGCGAGAGATCCGGCGACGGACGCGAGGAAGCCGAGCCGAGCTACTCGCGCTCCGACGAGGGGAACTCTCATTCAGCCCGCGTCGCCTTGCGCCGCCGGAACCATTCCCAGAAGAGGATCACCGGTCCCAGTGCGCCGGCCGCGAACATCAGGATGGCCCCGGCGGCCGGGTAGCTGGTGACGCTGAAGTTCGCGATCTGCGTGGTGCCGATCATGGTGGGCGTGAACGGCTCCATCGTCAGAGGAGCGTCGGGCGAGAGGTTGTTGCCGTACTGATAGAGCCAGTTGTGGAAGCGGTATAGCATGACTGCGCCGAACACGACGAAATCCAGGTAGCCGATGGCGGCGATCGGAAGCCTGCCGACCAGAGCCGCCAGCGCGGCGAAACCGAGGAAGCGCAGGATGAAGAAGGGGATGAACATGAACTCCGGGAACTCGTCCGCGTGGATCTCCTGCATCCCGATGTAGTGGTTCAGGATGTTGACCTCGGCCAGGTCCCCGGTGACGGTGTGCGGGTAGATGACGACGCTCAGCCCGCTTGGATACTGGGGCGCCAGCAGCCCGATCTCCCAGATCGGCAGGAAGATGCTCGGCAGCAGCGCCAGGGCCACCGCCACGATCAAGACCCGGCTCGTGAGCGACAACTCGCTCTGGAAGAAGTCGGTCAGCTTGTCCATGGATCCCATTGGTCTCTCCAGTTAGTGCGCCGTGGGAGGCTCCCCGAAAGCTGCACGCATCCGGGGCGGCGCGGTAGATGGAGGGTGTAAGCCGGTCGGGGCCGACCCGGATCGGGCCGGCCCCGCGGGCAGGAGGCTACGGTTTGACGAGCAGGTACCCCACCATCTCGAGGTGGAGCGCGGAGCAGAACTCGGTGCAGTAAAACGGGAACACGCCCGCTTCATTCGCCGTGAAACGAACGACCTGCGACTCGCCCGGCTCGATGCTCACGTTGATGTTGTGCTTGTCGACGGCGAACCCGTGCGTGGCGTCCAGCGCCTGCTCGATGTTGGTGATGTGGATCACCACCTCGTCGCCCTGGTTCACCTCGATGTGCTCCGGCGTGAAGTGGCTGCGCACCGCGGTCATGTAGACATGCACCTCGTTGCCGCGACGCTCGATCCTCTCCTCACCCGGCAGCGCAGGATCTTCGGCCGGTGCCATCGTGTGCGGATCCCAACCCACCTGGGGATAGATCTGCCACACGTCCAGCTTGTCCGTCTTGATCATCTGCGCGTAGTGCGGCTCGCCGATCCCGATCGGCGAATCATACAGCAGCTGCATGTTGGGACCAGCGATGTCGATGAGCTGGAAGTTCTGCGGGAGCAGCGGGCCGACCGGCGTGAAGCGGTCGATCGCCCATTTGTTCAGGGACACGAGGTAGTTCCCATCGGGTGACTTGGTGTCGCCCTCGGCCGCCGAGAGGTGCCCGACGTTGTAGTGGACGGGCAGCTTCTCGAGGACCTCCATCGTCTCGTAGTTCCACTTCGCGACGGATGGCTCGAGGAAGAGGCTGGTGAACGCGATCCCGTTCCCCGCGAATTGCGTGTGCAGGGGTCCGAGCCCGAGCTCCACCTGGCCGTCGATGACCGAGTCGAAGTTGAGGATCGGGACGCCGAACGGATCGGCTCCGGAGAAGTCCTCGTTCGCGATCGCCTGCTGGATCTTCTCGAACGAGTAGATCGTCGCGTGCGGGTCCAGCTTCCCCGAGACGATGATCTGGGTCCCGTCGGGCGTTACGTCGGCGCCGTGCGGGCTCTTCGGCTCCGGCGCGAAGTAGAGGAGCCCTTCCGCGATGGCCGTCTCGAGCGGAATGACCGTGCGTCCCTGAATCTGGACCGTCTTGCCCGGCTGCGCCGCGACCTCGGCGGCCGCCTGCCAGTTGACGATGGCCAGGTAATCCATGTCGTTGGCCGAGCAGCCGGCCTCGAACGGCGGGTTGCCCTTCATGATCCCGCCGGTGGCCATCTCGCTGCAGAAGCTGTTCAGGAACGCCCAGCCGAAGGACGGGCCCTTGCCGGCGTCCGAGAGGTCCTGCCAGTAGGGAGGCAGCTCGATGACGAACGTCTCATCGACGTTCAGGCGGCCGGCGTCACGGTCGAACTTCCAGAAGGTGATCGCGCCGCGGTACTTCTCCTCGTACTCGCTGAGCGGCGCGTAGCTGCCATCCAGCGGTGCGGCGTACTGGGCGGCCTCGATCACGTACTCCGTGTTCGGGGTGACGAACGCGCCCCCGTGGTTGGAGGCCATGAGCGGATCGGTGACGATCTGCTTGGTCTCGAAGTCACGCAGGTCGATGACCGCGATGCGCGGGTTCGCCTTGTCGTTGATGAACAGCCACTGGCCGTCGTAGTCCCCATCCGTCTCGGAGAGCGCCGGGTGGTGGGTGTCGGCCCAGGTTATGGGCATGTTGTTCATCTCGCCCTGGGCCAGCACCTGATGCGTGCCTTCCGCGCCGGTGCCCCAACCCTGCCAGGGCTCGGGCGTGTAGACCCCGATCACCTTCAGGAGCCGCATCGAGGGGATGCCGATCACCAGTACCTGTCCTCCATGCCCGCCAGACGAGAACAGCAGATACTCGTCCATCTTTCCGGTGGGCACGTAGGTCTTCAGCGCGGCCGTGACGTCGGCCTGGCTCAAGCCTCGGGCCTGGGCGATATCGCCGACATCTCCACCGCCGACCTGTGTTCCACCACCACCGCACGACATGGCCAGGAACAGGACTCCCGCGGCCGCCGCCAGCGGAATTCCGACTTTGAACAGCTTTCCGTCTCTCATCAGGCGTGCCTCCTCTAGAATGACGTGCCTTGGTGGTGTTGGTGCCGTCGGCCCCGTCCGTCGCGCGGGCCCCGTCCCGCTCGCGGACCGCGTCCGCCGTTCGTCTCATCGCCGGTAGCGGAGCTCTGCCGCATCCGCCCACGTCCCTGCATGCCGGCTCCGCGGCGATGGCCGGCCATGGCCACATCCGCCCCCGATCCGGAGACCTCCGAGCTCTGCAGGACGCCCTCCGTGCGCGCTCGCAGGTACTCGTAGAGGGCCTCTCCCTCATCTGGCTGGACCTTCTGGTCCGGCATCGGCGTGAAGTACTCGGCGAATAGAGCCTTGGCGGTCGAATCGTTCTGGAGCATGGAGTCCGGAGCCGTGACCATGGCGTAGATCCACTCGTACGAGCGGCGCTCCGTCACCCCCATGAGATCGGGTCCGACCAGGCGGCCCTCGCCGATCTTGTGGCAGGCCACGCACCCCCTCTGCGTGAACAGTTCTCCACCGCGAGCTGCCAGCTCCATGTCGACCTCGCCCGTGGGCTGCTCGACGGATTGGCCGGACTCGGACCCTCCGGCTTCCGCAGCAGGCTGCTCGCCCGTCTGGGATTGCTCACCGGAGGTCGCAGCGGAGTCGCTATCTCCACCGTTTGCACACGCGCCCACCACCACCGTGGCCGCCAGGGTGACCCACAAGGCAGCTCCGGTGAGGCGCACGCGGCCTCTGAGTTTGTTCATGGAGCGAAAGCTAGAGAGGTACTCACGTACTGTCTGTCCGATAATTCTCGTGCGGGAGTGTCGGGTTTTGGGGAGTCTGGTGTGGGGAGGTTCCTTACAAGGGGGCACGGCCGCCACCCCGGCCTACTTCTCCTTCAGAAGCCCGACCTTGAGGGCGAAGCGGACTAGCTCGGATCTATGGGTGAGGCCGAGCTTCTGCATGATGCGTGATCGGTAGGTGTCCACGGTCTTCCCCGAGATGAACAGCTTCTTGCCTATCTCGCGGGAGCTGTAGCCCTCGGCGGTCAGGGCGAGGACCTCCTGCTCGCGGGAGCTGAGCTGCCGGAGGCTGGGCGCGTCCGGATCGGATTCCGCGGCCTTGTACTCCTGCAGCAGCAGCTTCGTGGCCTGAGGCGGAAGATACACCTCCCCTCGCGCGACGATGCGGATCGCTTCGATCAGGTCGCGATCGGCGCTGGTCTTCGTCAGATAGCCGCTGGCCCCGGCCTGGACGACCGGCACCAGGTACTCTTCCTCGGCGTGCACGGTCAGCACGAGAACCCGGCTCTCGAGCTCGAGCGCCGCGATGCGGCGCGTCGCCTCGAGCCCGCCCGAGCCCGGCATCGACAGGTCCATCAGCACGACGTCCGGCCTGAGCGTGCGAGCTCGATCGACCGCCTCGTCGCCGGTGGCGGCCTCCCCCACCACCTCGATGTTGGACTCCGCCTCGAGGAGCGCCCGAAGGCCGGCACGGAACATCGTGTGATCGTCCGCCAGCAGGATGCGGATCGGCTCAGGCATCGTCGGCTTCCTCGCGCAAGCGACCGTCCTCTTTCCCTGGTTCGTCGCGGAGGGACATCTCCACGTCCAGCCGCGTGCCTTCGCCGAGATCGCTTTGAATAGACATCTTGGCGCCGACGGAGGCGGCTCTCTCCCTCATGCCCAGTATCCCCAGCCTGCCCGCCAAAATGTCGACTTCCTCGACCACGAAACCCCGTCCGTTATCCTCGACCTCGGCCAGGACACGATCGCCGTCGCGAGCGAGCCCGATGCTCAGCCGCGACGCGTCGGCGTGGCGGACGACGTTCGATATCGCCTCCTGCAGGATCCGGTAGATGACCAGCTTCTGGTCCTCGTCGAGCGACTCCCCGACGGAGTCCAGATCCAGCTCCACGTCCAGATCGGTGTCGGCCAGGCGGCTTCGCACATCGGCGCGAATCGCCGCCTCCAGCCCCGCTTCGGCGAGCGCGGGGGGACGCAAGCCTCTTGCGATGCGGTGGAGAGCCGCGGCGGTATCCACCAACTCCTCGCGCAACTCCGCCAGCAAATCCTCGCGTCGCCGCGGAGTCTCCGTTTCGCTGGCCAGGCGCACCCTAAGCAGGAGCGCGGCCAGCCGCTGGGCCATGTCGTCGTGCAACTCCAGAGCCAGCCGCTTGCGCTCCTCCTCCGCGGCGCGGAGGGCTGCCCGCCCGAACTCCCGGTATCGCTGCTGTTCGGTCACGTCCCGGACGGTGCAGATCACGCGGTCGCCCTTCGGCGAGGAGAGGGGGCTCAGGCTGATCTCGACGGGAACCTCTTGTCCGTCCGAGCGAAGACCCACCAGCTCCAACCCGATGCCCATCGGCCTGGGGCGAGGGTCGTCGGCATAGCCGGCCCGATGCGCCGCATGCCCCGCCCGGAACCGGTCCGGGACGAGCACTTCGATCCCGAGAGCTTTCAGCTCCTCCGCCTCGTAGCCGAAGAGACGGCAGGCCTGGGGGTTCGCTCCGACGATCGTCCCGTTCTCGTCGATCACGAGGATGCCATCCGGGGCCGCCCGGAAGATCTCCACGCAGTCGTGTGCCTCGACCTGGTCGCTCACGCCTCTCCCGTGGGTTCGCTCCACGTTCGCCGGTAGAGGAATTCCCTACACCAGTTGTGCGTTTTCCTTACGCCACCATTCCAGCGGCGCCCGACAGACGCCGACCGGTTCACGTATCACATTGTCGTCATTAACCCTTTCGGAGGAAAGGTATCCTCAAGGCGGCGTCCTCGCGCCGGCTGGCGTGATGCAGCCGGTCCGGCCGAGCCTGCCTGCAGGATCGGGTGTATCGACGACTCGGGGCGAGAGTGAGTACGGCCAGCCAGACCTTGACCACATCCGACTCGGATTCGCCGCGAGGCCGGTCCAGCAATGGGCGACCGGTCGCGCTCGACCGAGCCCGAGCGGCTCCGACGCCGCCCGGACCGGCGGACAAACTCCTTCGTCTTCCCCTGTTTTACAAGATCCTCGTGGCGAACGCCGTCATCCTCGCCCTCGCGGTCCTCCTAGGCGGTCTTCTCCTGGCCCGCCTCGGAGGCGTGACCGCGACGGAAGCTGTCCGGTGGGCCTCGATCCTGGGGGCGTCGGCGGTCGTCGTCGGCGCGGCGTGCAGCGCCTTCCTCACTCGTCTGGCGCTCCAGCCGTTGAGGGAGCTCGAGGCCTCGGCCGAGCGCGTCGAGCGAGGAGACCTTCAGACAAGGGCGGAGATGTCGCCCCTGGCCGACACGGACATGCGCCGGCTCGTCACCCTGTTCAACCGCATGCTGGACCGCGTCGAGTTGTACCGCAGCCGCCAGCGGGAGGTCACGGTCCGATCGCTCGAGTCGGAGGAGAACGCCCGGCGCTGGGTGGCTCGAAAGCTGTACGACGAGACGGCCCAGTCACTGGCAGCCGTGCTCCTTCAGCTTCGGGCTGCTGGACGGAGATTCGGCGACGCGGAGCAGGGCCAGTTCGACAACCTCCGAAACGCCCTCATCGAAGCCCTCGAGAGCATTCGGCAGGTCGCGCGGGAGATGCGCCCACCGGAGCTCGACGAGATAGGCCTCGTCCCGGCGCTCGCCGCGCAGGCCAGGAATCTCTCGGAGCGGAGCGGGGTCGACATTCATCTGGACGCCGACTCGATCGAGTCCGACCTTACCACGGAGGAAAGCCTCGCCCTCTACCGGATCGTGAGCGAAGCGCTGGGCAACGCCGCCCGCCACGCGGGAGCGAGGAGCGTCGACGTCCGCATCGTGCGCGGGCCCGATGGCGTGTCGGCGGAGATCCACGACAACGGAGCGGGCTTCGACGTCGACTCCGAACTTGAGCGGGCCGGACGAGGCCTCGGTCTGCTGGAGATGAGGGAGCGGGCGTTGCACGTGGGCGCCGAGCTCTCGATCCAGAGCTCGGAGGTGGAGGGAACGACGGTTTCGGTCAACATGCCCTTCGCTATCGAGAAATGACGAGAGAAGCCATCGCACGATGAAGGCGATGGTCCTGGAGGAGCAGGGTCAGCCGCTGCGGCTCGAGGAGGTCGAGCGACCAGCGCCCGGGTCCGGTCAAGTCCTGCTGCGCGTGCGGAGTTGCGGGGTATGCCGCACCGATCTCCACGTCGTGGACGGAGATCTCCCGGATCCGAAGCTGCCGCTGGTCCCGGGACACCAGATAGTGGGGGAGGTTCTGGAGGTCGGGCCGGGGACGGAGGGGATCGAGCCCGGAAGCCGCGTCGGCGTGCCGTGGGTGGGATGGACGTGCGGCGAGTGCCGATTCTGCCGATCGGGACGAGAGAACCTGTGCGAGGCGGCGCGGTTTACCGGCTATCAGATCGACGGCGGATACGCCGAATATGCGGTCGCGGACTCGCGCTTCTGCTTCCCGATCCCGACCGGCTACGCCGACCTGCAGGCCGCACCGCTCCTCTGCGCAGGTCTGATCGGTTATCGTTCTCTCGTGCTGGCGGGCGATGCGGAGCGCCTCGGCTTGTACGGCTTCGGAGCGGCGGCGCACATCGTCGCGCAAGTCGCGATCTACCAAGGACGGAGGGTCTTCGCGTTTACCCGACCGGGTGATGTGGAGGGACAGCGCTTCGCCCTCGAGTTGGGCGCCGAATGGGCCGGATCGTCCGAGGAGGCGCCGCCCGAGCGACTGCAGGCGGCGATCATTTTCGCACCCGTCGGCGCGCTCGTGCCTCTGGCGCTGGCCGCCGTCGAGAAAGGGGGAACCGTCGTGTGCGCCGGAATCCACATGAGCGAGATCCCGGCGTTCCCCTACGAGGCCCTATGGGGAGAGCGAGTCGTGCGATCGGTCGCCAACCTCACGCGACGGGACGGGGAGGAGTTCCTGCAGCTCGCTCCGCAAACGGGGGTGCGCACCGAGATCAGCTCCTATCCGTTGGCGGAAGCCAACCGGGCGCTGGACGACCTGCGCGCGGGACGGGTTCGTGGTGCCGCCGTCCTCGAGATCGGGTAACAGGAAGACGGAGCATCGCTGCAGAAGCGATGAATAACGCTGTAGAAGCGATCGAAGGGCTGGAAAGCGATGGTTAGGCTACACGACATAATGTCGGTCCAGATCAAGTCGCTGACCCCGAACATGAGCCTCCGGGAGGCGGCGGAGTTCTTGACCACCGAACATATCGGAGGTGCGCCGGTGATATCCGGCGAGCGCGTCGTCGGAGTGGCGTCGATCTCGGACGTCCTCGACTTCGTGTCCTCGAACCCGGGTCCCCCGACAGAACAGGAGGAGAGTACCGAGTGGTCGGAGCCTGGAGCCGAGGAACGCTGGTCCCGGGGCGACGAACCGACCTCTGCCTACTTCGAGGAGTACTGGGCGGACGCGGGCGCCCAGGTCGACGAGCGGTTCCGGAAGACGACGAGCCCCGAGTGGGATGTCCTCGAGGAGCACGTCGTCTCCGAGATCATGACCCAACGGCTCTGCGAGCTCCCGCCCGAAACGGACGTCCAGGAAGCCGCCGAGTTCATGCTCCGGTCGGGGATTCACCGGGTGCTCGTGACGCAGGACTCCAGGCTCGTCGGAGTGGTCAGCACGACCGACGTCATGAAGGCGGTATCACAGTACGGCCTGGGTGGTTAGGCATGTCGAGAGCCGTCCGACCGGTTGAGAGCCCGGCGCGATGACCTACCCCGAGATTCCCAGAGAGCTCTGGGCGACCGTGCTGGCGAACTTCACTGAGCGCAACGTCCAGCGCCCCACCCTGATCGAGGTCGACAGCCCCGAGCTGGGGGCCCAGGAGCAGGAGCGGGGCTTTCCTCTTCGGGGCATCGTCTACGACCACCGGGACGACCGGATCTCGATCATGCTGGGCGAACTCGAGGGCGCCGAGCCGCACCTCACGCACTCGATATCGGGCGTAACCAGCCTGGCGATCGGACCGGGACGCGACGGCCGGGGGCTGGAGGTCGTCCGAATCGCGCACGGCGACGGGCAGACTCTGGTCTGGGTCCAGGAGAGCTGATCCTGGGCCGATTCTGGCGGCCGTTATCCTCGAGCTCTCTGAGCCAGCCTCCCGAGCTCCTTACAGCAGCATTCCCGACAACTTCTTTTCGAGCAGTCTGCCCAGTGCCGGACGCGTCCGCGGATCCAGCAGGTTGACCGCCCTCACGTCCGCGAGCTTCTCCACCAACCGGACGCCCGCTTCGGTGTTCGACGCGGGGCCGGTCACGAAATCCGGCTCCGTTCCGTAGGCGTTCATCACGCCGATGACCGAGTAGGGATCGGAGGCGCAGAGGACGGTCAGGCGCGCGTTGTGCTTCAGGGTCTCGTATGCCACGGCGCCGTTGTAGGGCTCGAGGGGCGAGGCCCCGAGCTCGATGACGGCCACATCTGCCTCGAGCGCGGCCATTCTCGAGAGGAGGTTCTCGAGCCGAGACCGGTAGAGCTCCTCCGGGCAGACGGTCGAAGGGAGCCCCGCGTCGACGAAGTCGAAGATGAAATCGGCGCCCGCGTCCATCATGCTGAGCGCGTCGCGGTAGCGCGCCGCGCCCGCCAGCTTGGCTCCGATCACCTTCAGCGGGGCGAGCAGCTTCAGCTGACGGATGAGCAGTCGGGCGGTCGTCGTCTTCCCGGCCGACATGGAGGTTCCCACGATGAGCAGGGCCGGCAGCTCGAACCGCCGCGGCGCGGAGGCGGGCACGAAGCCGTGCGTCGTCACCTTCACCCCCTGGCGGGTCGGATGGCCGCGGTACCGCAGGTGAATGAGAGGCTGCTCGAGCATGGACCTGGAGACCTCGCGGCCGATCAGCCCTCCGCCCGAGAGGATCTCGCACGCGCCATCCTCGCCGATCCGGCTCCAATCTCCGGTCGCCTCGAGCGTCGCTTCGCGGCGCCCGAACGCGCCCACGAGCATGTCCCCCTCTGCGACTTCGATCACTCGCCCGGTCGAAAGCTCGACGATTCGCCGGCTCACCGATTCGATGACCTCGGTGACGACGTAGTCACCCATCTCCCACTCCTCGCGAGGGATGGACGTGACCTCGAAAGGTGCGTCGCGCAGGTCGGAGATCCGGGTCACCGAGGTGAAGAAGAGCTTCTCGTTCATTCGGCCTCACGCCCGCCCGCGGTCGGCGGCAGCTGCTGCTCCTGCCATCTCGAGGTCCGCGGGCAGCAGAAGGACGGCCGCGAGCAGGGCCGTTCGCTCCACGAGACCGTCGATCGAGGCAAACTCGTGCGAGGCGTGGGCTCCGTCACCCGTCGGTCCCATCCCATCCAGCGTCGGCGCGTGAAGGCTCGCGGTGTTGCCGTCGGACATCCCCCCAACGGCCGTCTCTCGAAGATCGAGTCCCAGCTCGCCTCCAGCGGCCCGTGCCGCGTGCCAGAGCGCCCTGTTGGCCGGCGTGCGCTCCATCGGAGGCCGGCCGATTCCTCCGCCGACCTGGATTCTGGCGCCAGGCGTGACCGGACGAATCGTCCCGATCGCGTACTCGACCCTCGCGGCGTCCGTCGCGGAGGGCACGCGCACATCAACCAGTGCACGAGCCCTGGCGGCGACGACGTTCGGCCGGTAGCCGCCCTCGATCACACCGACGTTCACCGTCACGCCACGCTCCGGATCGTTCAAGGCGTGCAGCTTCTGGATGACGTGCGAGAGCTCGAGGATCGCGCTCGCCCCCGCCTCCGGGTCGAGGCCTGCGTGTGCGCTCTTGCCGATGACGTTGATCTCGAACCTCCCCCCACCCTTGCGTGCCGTCTTGAGCCGGCCGTCCGGACCGAATGCCGGCTCGAGAACGAGTGCCCGGGAGGCCCTGCGAGCGAGCATCTCGATGTACCGGCTCGACTCGCGGCTTCCCTTCTCCTCATCGGAGTTTACGAAGGCGACGGGAGGCACCTCGGGCGTGATGTCCAGCTCCCGGAGCGCTCTGAGAGCGAACACCATCTGCGCGAGACCCCCCTTCATGTCGTAGACGCCGGGACCGCGGATCTCATCGCCCGTGACCTCCACCGGCATCTCCGGGAGCGTGCCGGTCGGCCAGACGGTATCAGAGTGGCCGAGCAGAAGCTGGAAAGGACGCCCGCGGCACCTGTCTCGCGCTTGACGGCTTCCTCTCGCCAGGAGCTGTCCGCCGGACGTCCGTCCCGGTAGCCGCCGCACCTCGAGGCCGGCGGTCTCGAAACCCTGGCCCAGGAGGCTCATCACCGGTTCCTGGGACGCCGGATCGTCGGTCGGCGACTCGGCGAGGGCGAGTTGGCGTACGAACTCGACGAGCTCTTCGCGGTGGCCTCGCGCCCACTCCAACAGCCGGCGAGCACGCCCGGTGGTCATGGTGCGGCTATCGCTGGAAGTCCGCCGGGAACGGGAAGGCGTAACTCTCCTTCACCGTCGCGTATCGGCCCGGGTTCAGGTAGGCGAGAAGTGGCGAATGGTAGATCAGATCCTGATCGTCCCGATCGGCGGAACGCAGGGCATCGGGATGGACGTGGGCCGCCACGATACGCCCGACGATGAGGCTGTTGAGGCTGAATCCGTCCAGCACCTTGTCGAGCCGGCACTCCAGGAAGAGGTAACCGTCCTCGAGGAACACCCCGTCCACTTCCGTCGCCGGGAAGGTCGACATCACCGAGAGCATCGGCTTCGGCTCGTCGAGATCCTCCCGCGGCTCGGCGGTCAGGCTCGCGAGCACGACCTGGCTCGGCCTCGGATAGCTGACCGTGAACTCCTTGGTCTTCAGCACGCTGTGGTAGGTCTCGTGCCGGGGCGTGCAGACGAAGGCGAAGTAGTTGTCCCAGCCTAGCGGGAAGGCCATGTGCTTCGGTGCCAGGTTGTAGCGCTCATCCTCCTTCGTGCCTACCACGACCAGCGGCGCCACCCAGAAGAACTGATCCCAGATCGGGTGACTCGTATCGAGATTCACGAGGTCGGGCGAATCCGTGGTGTCCATCTTCTACCCTTCGGTTGGGCCTCCGCGGCCTGGTGAATCCGGATCGAGGACGTACCGTCCCAAGGAAAGGTCTCGTCGAGCGGATGCCCGCTGCCAGTCCGGCAACTGCGGACGTGCGGGTGGGGAGATCGCCCTGTTCGTCGCGGGGAAACTCCCCACGTTCCTGGGGCATGGCTCCCTGGATCGGGAGCGCTTTCAGCTCGGCTAGACGCCGAACACCACCGAAACGAGGAGGTACGCGGCGACCGTGATGAGGGCGATAAACGC
>JBDGZR010000055.1:0-23545 GCA_039588495.1 Gemmatimonadota bacterium
AGCGCTCGAGCGGCTCGCGCGCCTCCTTCAGCTGGGACTCCAACGTGCGTATTTGGTCCTTGATCTCCCCGTACCGGTCCGCCAGGCGGCCGGCATCGGCGTGCGATGGCACCGGCGGCAGCGGCTCCTGCTGCCAGTTCTCCGGGTATTCGTGCGCCCAGGCGGGACACCACGCCTTGAAGTCGCACCAGTCGCATTGGCGTCCGGGGCGCGGCTCGTACTCCTCCCGCTCGATGGCGCCGGCGATCCGGACCACCCGCCGCCGCAGCTCGTCCACTCGCTCGGGCCCGTGGGCCGGAACGTCGAACATGGTCTGTGAGGGCACGTGGTAGAGACCCACCGTCTCGACCTCGAGGCCGAGCGCGGTCTCGACGGCAACCTGGTAGAGGGTGAGCTGGTCGCTCCGGCGCACCTGATCGAGTTGCGGCGCCTTGAAGCCCGACTTGTAGTCGATGATCCGGACACGCGACTTTCCCGGAGCCGCTCCGTTTCCCGGTCCGTCGACCTTGTCCACCCGGTCGATCTTGGCGACGACCGGCACGCCCTCGAGCTCGAAGCGGAGCGTGCCCTCCACCAGAAGCGCGGGCCGGAAGCCCGGCACGTGGGCCGCGTGGAACTCGCGGATCATCTGCAGACCGTCCGCCCGAGCCCGCTCCTGCTCTCCCTCACTCGCGTAGGCGGCGGGGTCGATCTCGGCCTCGAACACCTCGAGCAGCTCTTCGAGCGTGGCGGGCTCCGAGATCCGCCGCTGATAGAAGGCCTCGAGGGCCGCGTGCACGGCGGAGCCGAGGTTCAGGAAACGGTTCGGCTTCGTGGAATGGCGGTCCACGTAGTGAAGCTTCCACATCTGCGGGCAGCGCTCGTACGTGCCCATCGAGGTCTGGCTCAGGTGCTGCATGGTTCCTTCGAAGTCCCTTCGAGTTCCTTCGAGCGCGGGGTTTTCGGCCGCGGTGCCGATTCGGCCGAAAGATGTCCCGTCGAACGCCTACGCCAACCTAGCGAACGGCGCCGACAGCCGAGAGATCTTCACCCGCCCCGGTCTTCGATCTGCGCCCGCCCTGCCTGCAAGATGCCGAGTCATGGCGCGAGTCACTCCCGTATGACAGCCGAGTGACGTCCTACCCCGACCTTTCCCCCTGAGCGACGGAGACGCCGCTCGGGCCATGACTGAAAGGAGAAGACAATGAGACCGTCAGCCAAACATATGATGCTCGTTTCGATGCTGTTCCCGGCTTTCCTGCTCATCGGTTGTGATGCGCCGACGGGTCTCGACCGGGTCGACAATCGCGAAGAGATCACTGCGCCCGATCGCGAAGAGGACGCAGGATCGGCGGAAGGCAGAGCCGCAGCTGATGAGCTCTGCTTCCAGTACAAGGGGGAATTGGTCTGCCCGAACGAGGACGATCGTCAGTTCGCGAGGTGAATCACGCGGGCAGCGCAACCTAGGGCCGCCTCCGTTCGGCGGGGGCGGCCTCCCCCGAAACTCCTTGCGACGGAGAGCCGCCAAGGAAATGGTGGAAAGGAGTGAACAATGAGACCGTCAGCCAAACATATGGTGCTCGTTTCGATGCTGTTCCCTGCCTTCCTGTTGCTCGGCTGTAATGCGCCGACGGGTCCGTACGAAGACCCAGGGGAGAACGAGCCCCTGGTGCAGGAGCCCGCTGAGGCGCCCGACCGGGCCGTGAGAACCGACGGCTGCTTCGAGCTGGATGGGGAGCTGCACTGTGCGGACACGGAGGACCCGGGCAATGGCCTGCGGGTGAAGTAGGTGCTGGCAGGACAGTAACCTCCACGGCGAACGCTGCTTCAACGAGCGGTGCGTGGCTCACTTCGTACGGTGCTCAGCTCCTAGCTCTGCTCCAGAAGGGCCGGGCCGCGATCGACCTCCTCGCCCTTTTCCCACCTATCTCGCCCTTTCCCATCTATTATGTAGTCTCAGCCGCGCGCTCCGGACCAAAATCGCCACGCTGGGGCCGGAGATGGCCTCGTCGCCTAGATTTCTGATTAACGTTTTAGCGTGTGTGGTCCGGGCCGCACGCAGGCGGCTTCCGGATCCTCACTCTCATCACCGCGGTGGCGGAGACTCCCGAGCTCGGAGCAGGTCCGTTGAACAGGAACGCGGGCCAGCGTGAGACTTTGAAGGAGCGCCTCGAGCAGGCGCTCGTAGGACGGTACGCCCTCCAGCGTGAACTCGGGCACAGCGCCACCTCCACGGTGTACGTGGCGCGTGACCTGGGACACCATCGACGCGTCGCCCTCAAGGTCCTGCATCCGGAGCTCACGGCCACCATCCGTGGCGAGCGATTCCACCGCGAGATCGAAATCGCCGCCAGTCTGACGCATCCGCACATCGTGCCGCTGTACAGCTCACAGGAGGCGGATGGCCTTCTTTTTTATGTGATGCCCTACGTGGAGGGGGACTCTCTCGCTGAGCGAATCGACCGCGAGGGAGCGCTGCCTGTGGGCGATGCGCTCCGAATCGCCCGCAAGGTGGCCGCCGCGCTCAGCTACGCACACGCGCACGGAATCATCCACCGGGATGTGAAGCCGGCGAACATCATGCTCACGGCCGGGGAGCCCCTGGTGTCGGACTTCGGAATTGCCAAGGCGATCACGGCCGCTGGTCACGAGAGAATAACCGAAACCGGGATGGCCGTCGGCTCGCCGACCTATATGAGCCCCGAGCAGGCAACCGGAGTGCGGGAACTGGACGGACGTTCGGATATCTACTCGCTGGGGTGCGTGCTGTATGAGATGCTGGCTGGCGAGCCTCCTGTGACCGGGTCCACGAGGTCTACGGTGCTCCGACGAAAACTGGCGGGGGAAGTGAGTCCACTGGCCAGCCACGTTTTGGGACTTCCGCCCGGTCTGGAAGCTGTTGTCGCGAGGGCGCTGGCCAAGGATCCAGACGACCGATACCCGTCGGTCGACGCTTTCTCGGAAGCGCTGGAGCACACCACGCAGGGCAGTTCAGCGGAAGCGCTGGGTTCGGTGCCCGCACTCAAGGCACCTTTCTGGAAGGAGCTCAAGCGGCGCAAGGTCTACAACACGGCGATCATCTACGCGATCGCGGCCTTGGGGCTAGTAGAGGCGGTCCAGAATACCCTGCCCTACCTCGGCGTTCCTGACAAGGTAATCACCGTCATCATCTGGCTGGCGATCGCGGGCCTTCCGGTGGCGCTCGTGCTTGCGTGGGTCTTTGAGATTACGCGCGAGGGCGTCCGCCGGACCGGGTACATCGAAGTGGAACCACCGTCTCGTTGAATCCGCACAAGTAGGGTCCCTCCAACACCGCTGACCGTGCCAGCTGATATCATAGAGCGACCTCCAACCTAGGCACCGGAGTGCTCCGGTCTGGAGTACTACCGACATCCCTCCAGAGATGCGCCGTGGCGTGAGCCGCGATCGTGACATCACAGACTGTCATGTCTGTACGTCTATATTCTGTAGCTACTTCGCGCACCCGTCACCTGACAATGACGGCAGGAGGACGGCGCATCGCCATCGTATACCCGTGACCGCCGCACCGCCCAGGTCGGGAGGACCGCGGCCCAGCACACGACGCGAGGCGAGACGATGGCGAAAGAGACCACAAGGGCGCGCGACGGATCGACCACTCGGGGTTGCCCGCGGATTCTGTTCACGGCCGCGCTGACGATTCCGATCGGAGTCGCCGCCGCGTCAGCGCCGCTGACCGCCCAGGACACGAACGTGCAGTTCGCGGCCGACTCGATCGAGTCGCTGCTCCGCGCACCGGAACTGAGGATTATCGATTGGGCCGGCACGCGCTTCAAGGACGACCGAACGCAGAGGGTCGTCCTCGAATACGAGGACAACCTCAAGATCAAGGTGAAGTGGGCGAAGGCCCCGTCGCGCGGCCGCGGCTCGTTCAACAACCGGCCGCGCTACGAGATCGCGGCGTACGAGCTCCAGAAGCTATTCCTGGACGATCCCGAGTACGTCGTTCCCCCGACCATCGCACGCTGCGTTCCTGTGGATCAGCAGCGGCAGATCCAGGAGTGGGCGGAAGCGACGTTCTCGGGCACGAATTCCGTGCTCGTCGTACTCCAGTACTGGCTCTGGAATGTCACGGCGGATGACGTGTGGAACAAAGACCGGTTCAAGAGCGATACGCTCTACGCCCGGCACTTCGCCAACCTGAACCTCTTCACCTACCTGATCCGCCACAACGACTCGAACAAGGGAAACGTCCTCATCTCGAGCGTCACTTCGCACCCCAGGGTGTTCGCCGTCGACAACGGCGTCGCGTTCAACCGCCGGGAGTCGAGCGACCGTGGCACCAAGTGGCGCCGCCTCAGGGTCGATCGCCTGCCCCAGCGGACGGTCGATCGCCTGCGCGCCCTTACGCGCGAGGAGCTGGATCGCGGTCTGGCGGTCGTCGTGCAGTTCCGGCGGGTCGGCGAGGTGCTCGTTCCGATGACGCCCACGGAGCCGCTGGATCGCGGAAAAGGCGTTCGCCACAACGACGAGGTCGTGCAGCTCGGGCTCACGAAGCACGAGATCGGGCAGATCTGGGACCGGATCCGCAACGTGCTCAAGAAGGTTGACGAGCAGAAGATCGCACTCTTTTAGGGGGATGACGATGAAACGGGCAGCCGTTCCGAACAGCATGAGACGCAGCCTGAGACTGACCCGGGGTCAGCGCCGCCTGTGCAAGCGTCAGCGGCCCCTGCTCCTGATCGGCCTCGCACTCGGCCTTCTGATCAGTCCGGCGGCAAGCGCCCTGATCACGCTGGTCTCCCCGCTGGCCGAGTCGGCTCTGGGCTCGAGCTTCATCCGCGAGTTCGTCGAAGGCTGGACCCAGCACCGAGGCCCGAGCGCGCTGCTCTCGGCGCTCACCCTGGTCGGAGCGATCGCCGTCACGCTGGCGTCGGCAGCCGTGGTCGCCTACTGGCTCGGACTCGGCCTGCCCTTCAAGGGGGGACGGCGCCGGTTGGGCGACTACCGCCTCCTGCGGCGTCTGGATTCGGGCGGCGTCGCCGACATCTTCCTCGCGCAGCACGCCCGCATGTGCCGCCCGGCCGCCGTCAAGGTGCTGCGGTCGTCGGACAGCCGCGACTCGGGCAGCCTGGCCCGCTTCGAACAGGAGATCCGGCTGGCGTCCGGCCTCACCCACCCGAACACGATCGACATCCTGGAACACGGGCGGGGACGCGAGAACACCTTCTATTACGCGATGGAATATCTCGCGGGGCTGAATATCCAGCAGCTGGTGGACCGATTCGGGCCCATGCCCTCCGCGCGCTGCGCGTACATTCTGGCTCAGGTCTGCGGCTCGCTCGCCGAGGCGCATTCGCAGAACATCGTGCACCGCGACATCAAGCCTGCGAACATCTTCCTCACCGACCGAGGCGGCATGTCCGACTTCGTGAAGGTCCTGGACTTCGGCATGTCGAAGAAGGTCGAAGCCGAGCCCGACGTCGAGCTCACCCAGCCGGGCCTTGTCTTCGGCACCCCATTGTACATCGCGCCCGAGTCCATCATGGACCCGGAAAACGCGGACGCCCGCGCTGACATCTACGGGCTCGGCGCCGCCGCGTACTTCATGCTGACCGGCCAGCCGCCCTTCAATGCGAACTCGGTGATCGAGCTACTGGCGGACCACATCAAATCGGCGCCCGACGCGCCCTCGCGGATCGCTGAGCTGCCGATCGATCCGGCGCTGGAGCGGATCGTCCTGAGGTGCCTGGAAAAGAACCCCGATGACCGCTTTCAGAGCATCCGTGACCTCAAGGCGGCACTGAGCAAGCTCCGATTCAACAGACCTTGGACTGGCGAGAGAGCCATCGAGTGGTGGTCCATGCATGTCGCCGGCGATGAGGACGGGGCCGTCAGGATCGGCGGCGAAGGAGAAGAGGCCGCCAAGCCGGATCAGCCTGAGCGCGAGAAAGCCGAGCGTGCCGCGTGATTGCACCGCGCTGTGGAGCCGTCCCGCACGGAGAGACCCTCACTCCGGAGGAGCCGGATGCTAACCCGGATCGACAGGGTCGGGGGGATCCTTGGGTCCCGGGACAAGCGGCTCAGGTAGATCCTCAGAACTTGGTTCAAGAGCCTCGGGGGGACCCTCGGAACCGTACCGCAGAGCTCGCAACCCGTCGCCCTCCTTCACGAGCAGCAGCAGCTGGCCAGCGGCCGACCATAGGTCGACGGCCAGCAGCGCTCCGTCGTACCGCTCGTCAATCTCGTCGAGCGGGGTGTGCCCGACGATGTGCACGTCGCTGTCGTGCCTGGCCAGCACATCTCGCAGGGTCGTTTGCAGCGTGTCGGCCATGACATAGCCGCGGTACCAGAAGACGCTGTTCTCGCCGAAGAAGAAGTCGATGCGCCGGTCGGCCGCCACCGAGTCCATGACTATCGGAGGAAGGGTCGAGTCCGGCGGCTGGCCCCAGCGGTGGAACAGCTCCTCCGATATGAACGCGGTCAGTGAGTCGTCGAAGGCTTGAAGGGAGTAGTCGGCGTACGCGCTGGGGACGCCCCCGTGCGCCAACAGGACGCGGCCGATCCGGATCAGGCCAGGCTTGCTCGCCAGCCACACCCCGAGCACAGAGCGCCGGACATCGAACAGCCCGGCGTAGGGAATTCCGTGCGACTCGCCGATGGCGAGCTCCTTGTCGGACACGTAGCGGAGGTCGTTGGTGAGAACCATGATCTCGTGATTGCCGAGCACGACGTGAACGTGGCCGCCGGCCGCCTCCGCCTGCCGCTCCAGGCCGTAGATGAACCACAGCGTCCTCGTCACGTCATCGCCGCGGTCGAACAGATCGCCTAGAAGGACCAGGTGGCGCCGTCCGCCGCGCCAGTTCCCTTCCCGATCGATCAGGCTCGCGTTCCTGAGCACCGCGGTCAGCGTGTCGAACTCGCCGTGCACATCCCCAACGACGAAGAGCGAGTCGACGGGCCCATACTCGACCTCGGAACGCCGCGGGGCCGGCCAGATAGTCGTGTGGTGCCGATCCTCGGCGCTGCCGAGCGCGCCGTAAGTGAGGAAGAGCGGGCCGTCGGCGGGTCTCAGGAACGTGGCTGAGTGGGCGAGCGCAGCGGTCGTCGTGAAGCTGAGTTCGGGAGAGGAACTATCGGGGAGGCGGGAACTCCCCACGGCCGGTTCACCTCGATGAACCTCCAGGAACCCCTGGCCCTCTTCGACGGTGAACCAGCGCACCTCGATCGTGTCGCCGGCTTCCGCCACGTACAGCCCGTACTCGCCCCCGAGCCTCCACTGCTCCTGATGGTCAGGCGTTGGCTGGGCGCTCAGGGATCGGTTGCTCACCAGGGTGACGAGGAAGGCGGCAAACAAGACCGTCTGGAAAGGTAGGGACCGCAGACCGGAGTCTCGGCGGAACGAGCGACGCGTCGGGGTGATTTCACTCACGGGGTTTGCTCCTCGCCCCCCGTATACAGTGAGCACCGGGGGTGAGATCCCAGAGTCGCAAAGTAAAGCTGTGAGTCGCAGACCGTTGCCCGCCCGAAGATCCCGTTCAACCGCCAACCTCGAGAGCCTCCTGCCTTCCGAAGCGTGCAAGATCATGACCGGCGGCTACTTGCGTCAATCTCCAGATCCGGACGCCGACCACGTCACACCTGGCACACGATGTGCCCTCTATCAGCGGCGAGAAGAGCCTGACATCGCACCTTCTGGCTGCGGAATAGAGATGACGGAAGCGCCGGCCTCAGACGACGAGGGACGGGGGAGCGGCCCGTTGCGGGCCTTTGCGTTCACGAGCGATCGCGAGCTCCTGTCGAGGCTCAGGGACATTCTGACCGGCGCCGAGCTTCCGATCGTGGTGGAAGACGCCATCACGGTCCCGCTTCGGCAGGTGTCCCGCATGCGGCTGCACGACCTTCCGCAGGTCCGGCCCGACCTAGTTTTCCTCGATTTCTCGGAAGAGCCGGAGATCGGCGTCAGCTTCGCCCAGTACCTGGCTGAGACGATCCCGAGCGCCACGATCATCGGCATGGGCCCCGAGCTGCCGCCCAACCTGCTGATCGCCGCCATGCGGGCCGACGTGTCGAAGTATCTGGAGGTGCCGCTGGAGCGGGAGGCTGTGGTGTCGATGCTCGGCCGGCTCAACCTGCAGCCGGGACCGGTCCCCGAGCGCGCACCGGAGCCCCCACGACATCGCGGGCGGATCCTCCACCTGTTCAGCCCGAAAGGCGGATCTGGCGCCACGACGGTCACCGTCAACCTCGCGATCGCCCTCGCCGAGGAGAACGCCGGGCGCATCCTGGTCGTCGACCTGGATCCGGAGCTCGGGGACGCCGCGCTTCTCCTGGGAGTGGAACCGAGATTCGGGGTCGTCGACGTCGTCAACAGTCTCGGCCGGTTCGATGCCAGCCTGCTCGATTCGTTGGTGGCCAAGCACGAATCGGGCGTGCACGTACTCTCGGCGCCCGAGGACCCGCAGGAGGTGGGACTGCTCAGCGGCCGGGAGATCAGCTCCGTTTTCGAGGCCGTCCGCGACCACTACGATTGGCTGCTCGTCGACACGCCGAAGTCGCTCGTCACGAGCACCATGGCGGCGCTCGACGTCGCGGACGAGGTCCTGCTCGTCACGCTGCTCGACATACTGTCGCTGAAGAAGGCGACGCGCAGCCAGGTATTGCTGCGCCGGCTTCTTGGGCTCGGCGGCGAGACCCGGCTCAAGCTCGTGGTCAACCGCTACAGCCCCGACGACCTCATCACGCTCGACGATGTCCGGGAGGCGCTCGGCCTCGATCTCTACCAGACCCTGCGGAACGACTACGCCTCCGTCATTCAGTCGATCAATATGGGGAAACCCGTGCGCGAAGGGTCTCCCTTCGCTCGAGACGTGCGCAAGCTGGCCAAGAAGCTGATCGGCGCGCAGGCGGCGGGCGCGGACGTCGAGGCTGCCAAGGACGGAACGCTGCTCCAACGAGCCGTGCGAGGTTCCCTGCGAACGGTGCTCAGCTCCTAACCCTGCTCGACCTCACGACTCGTGTGCGCCCGCGCCGGCGCGCTCTGAGGTCTCCAACTGCGCCCACAGCCGGCGCGCTCCTCCAAATCCCCCGTCGAGATTCCGCCCCGGGGCGACAGCCCCGGCTTACATTTGGTCGATGGCCTGTTTCAGATCGGTCTTCGCCTTCCCATGACGGAGGAACCGAATGAGCAAGTTGCCAAGCTGGGTGGTGGGTGGAATCGCGGGCCTTGTCCTGGCGCTCTTCCTGGCCAGCATCGTCTACGTCGGTTTCCTCGCCGGCGATCCACAGACAACCCCCGGGATCGTCATCTACTTTCTGTCGACGGTGAACGGACTTCTGGCCGCCAACCTCGGGGCGATCCTCGGAATCAGCGTTTCGGCGGGCGGCCTACGGGCGGCGGGCTCGACGAGAGAGACGCTGCAGTGGGTGGCGGCCGCGGTCTACGTGGCCGGATTGGCCACGCTCCTGGTGGCCTGGGGGATCGCCGGCTTCTCCGAAGATCCGACGGAGGTGGCTTCCGTCATCCCGGAGATCGGACGTACGGCCATCGGCATCCTGATAGCCGTCTTGGCTGCCGCTCTTGGCGTGCAGGCGGCAGCCGACCGGAACCGGAACGGTCCGAGAGAAGCCGCCGCAGGGAGCTAGACTGATGGACGCGCGACAGCGGACCTCGCTGGGATCGGCCCGCGGCCGCCACGGCGGCCGCGGGTATCACCCTCACACGCAGCCGCTCAAACCGCGACGACCGGGGTAGTAGAATATGCGGGCGTAGCACCGACGGTGCGGAGTCCCTCGAACGTCGTGCGGGTGTCGGTGCCCACGGTGCTACCGCGAACCAGGATACGTGGCGGCAAAGGGGTGAACCGATGAGTGAGCGACCCTGAAGAGCGGCAGCTGCTGGCCGTCGCCTACGAGAGATTCAAGCGTCACCTCACCGACTGGATCGCGATCGGCGTGATCCTCTCGGTAGGGTTGCATTACGCGTTGTTCACGCTGTTCCCGACGCTGCGCGCCGCCGATATCTCCTACGGCAGCCGGGCGATCACGGCCGTTTCACTTCCGCCGGTGGTCAAGGTACCGCCTCCGCCGCAACAGATAGCACGGCCGGCGACTCCGCGGGTCGGCGCCGCGGACATCGCCGAGGACGTGACGATCGCCCCGACTACGTTCGAGGCGAACCCCGTCGAGAGCCTGGCGCCGCCTCCGCGGCCGGCGCGTGCCAGCCCGGAGGAGGATCGACCCCGCTTCATCCCGTACGATACGCCACCGAAACTGCTGAACCCGGAGGAGATCCGAGCACTCCTCCAGCGGGATTATCCCGCGGCGCTCCGGGAAGCGCGGGTAGAGGGCAAGGTGGTCATCTGGGCGTACGTCGACATCGAGGGTAGGGTCGGGAAGGCTCATGTACAGCAGTCGAGCGGCTTCGCCGCCATGGACCGCGCCGGGCTCGCCGTCGCCAGGGAGATGAGGTTTTCGCCGGCCCTCAACCGGGACAAGAAGACGCCGGTCTGGGTCCAGCAGGCGATCGTTTTCCAGACCAGGTAGGGCTTGGTCCCACCTAGCCGAGTTTGGATGCGAAGCGCTCCACGAACTCCTCGAAGCCAACGGCCGGACGCCCGAGTAGCCACTCCAGGACGTTCGGATTCCCTTCGAGACCGTGGCGCTCGTAGTAGATGAACATCGCGAGCAGCGTCTCGATCTCGTAGTCACCCAGTCCCGCCTCGCGGGCGCTTGCCGCCCATTCCTCGCGGGAGATGACCTCGGCTCGCACGGGATGGCCCAGGCATCGGGTGAAGATCTCGGCGATCTCGGTCGGTGAGAACACCTCTCGGCCGCACAGCTCGTAGGTGGCGCCCAGGTGTCCCGGCTCCGTGAGGACGACCGCGGCGGCCCGCGCGACGTCCTTGAGGTCGACCATGCTCACCCCGGCATCGGCCGCGTAGGGCACGGGATAGACCCCTTCCTCCGCGACCCGCGTCCGGTGAGCCAGCGCGTTCTGCATGTAGACGGCGGGCTGGAGGATCGTGAAGGGCAGCCCGGATTCGAACAGCCTCTCCTCCGCGCGCATCTTCTGCCAGTGGTGGGGCATCGCCTCGATCTGAGGGTGGAGCACGGAGTGGTAGACGAAGTGCTTCACGCCCGCGTCGAGCGCCGCCTCGATCGCCGTCTCGACCATGGCGATTTCATCCGGTGCCATGTTGGGAGGGATGTGATAGACCGCCCGGGCGCCGCGCATCGCTTCGGCCATGGTCTCCGCCGACCGCATCTCTCCGGCGACGACCTCCGACGCTCCGTGATCCATCGCCGCCGCGGCCTGGTCCTCGCGATGGACCAGCGCCCGCACCGGGCCAGCCTCGGCGGTCGGGGCACGCACCGAACTGGTATCGGCGCTGCCGGACCGTCTGGACAGGGCCCGCAATACGGCACGCCCCGTCTTGCCGCCCGCGCCGGTCACCAGAATCACGTTCGAATCGCCCAACAGGCACTCCGTGGACCGAGTAGAAGCGGCGCCGGCCGAACCAGCCGGAGACGCCGACCCGATGCAGCGGAAACTTCCTCCATTCAGTAGCCTGAGGCCATGGCTGGCAGAAAATACCGAGGACAGGACCGATCCTTGCCCGCAAGCGGAGCCGTGACCAAGAGGATGACGCCCGAAGCTGCGATCCCACTCGTCCCTTTCCGCGATCGCCCGTTGCAGATGGCAGGACGGCCCAGATGACGCTGCCCAGATGACACTGCCCAACTTCCTGGTGATCGGCGCCGGCAAGGCGGGCACGACCTCGGTCTACCGCTACCTGAAGCAGCACCCTCAGGTCTTCATGAGCCCCATCAAGGAGACCAACTTCTTCGCCTACACCTGTGCGGGCTGGGACGATCGGGAGCTGAACAGGCTGGGGTGGTCGGCCAGGTTTCCGGTTCGCACTCTCGAGGCGTACGAGACCCTCTTCGAGCCCGTGCGGGACGAGAAGGCGGTGGGAGAGATCTCACCGAGATACCTGTCCGTCGGTCGTCCGGCGGCCGAGTGCATTCGGCGTCATCTGCCGGGCGTGCGGTTGATCGCCATCCTGAGGAATCCTATCGAACGGGCGTATTCCAGCTACCTCTTCCACACGAGGGATGGTAGGGAGCGGCGCACGTTCGAACGCGCGATCGGGGAGGAGCGCGCCGGCGTTCAACCAGAGAAGATGGACTTCGGGCAGCTGCACTACGTGGGCCTCGGCCGCTACTGCGAGCTTCTAGAGCCCTATTTCGACCTCTTCCCGCGCGAGCAGATCCAGGTCCACCTGTTTGCGGACCTCCAGCGCGACCCCGCTGCCCTGATGCGGAAGCATCTTCCACTTCCTGGAGATCGACGAGGAGTACGTCCCCGATTTGAGCCGGCGCTACAACGTCTCGGGGATCCAGAAGAGCGCCCTTCTCCGGCCGCTATTGCGGGACCGACCGATCACGTCTCGCGCGCGACGCATGCTGCCGAACCGCCTCCAGGACGAGGTGGTCGAGCTCATCGAGTACCTGCGCACGCGTGGGCTCGAGAAGCCGGAGATGCGAACCGAGACACGGCGTGACCGTCCTCTGCTCTGGGCCGCTGCCCTGACCGCGTCGTTGGCGGCAGGCAGCCTCGTCTGGGTGTGGCTTCTGGCTCGCCCTCGCTACCGCCGGCGAGGAAGCCCCAGGTAGCGCGGGACGCGTTCAGAGTAGCGCGCATACTGCTCGCCGAAGGCGCTCCGAAGGTGTTCCTCCTCCGTGAGCACCATCATGTGACAGATGGCGAGGTAGAGGGCGGCCCACCCTGCGGTGTGCCAGGACGGCCAGTACAAGGCGTACCCGACCACAGCCAGACCGGAAGCGACGATCTGGGGATTCCGGGTCACGCCGTAGAGGCCGGACGCCTCCAGCACCCTGGAATCGAGGCCATGCAGGCGGCGGATCCCCAGCCGGGCCATCGCGATCAGCGTGACGCCCACGCCGCCGATGATCAGAACCCAGGCGATGAGCCGGAGGAGCGGACCGACCTCTGTTATCGACGTCGCCGATGACCAATCGAAGTACGTGAAGGTACCCCAGAGAAAGAAGACCGCGTATTCGAGAAACACGGAAAGCGGCGTGAGCCGCCCTCTCCTCAGGTAGTCGCGCCGAACGAGGACACGAAAGGTCACGAAGGCGACGGCCAGTAAGATTGCGCTCGAGATGAGGTACGGAGTGGGTGCCATCAGTTCGGCCTTTGGCGACGATGCCGGCGGTCCGCCAACGCAATCCCTCCAGTTGGTTGCTGACCAGCCGCCCCGAGGAGAGCTTCATCCGGCTCCCCATAGACTATGTCAGACTAGGAAGATGGCCGATTGAGAAGGATAGCGACATCCCGTGAAGTGACCGTGGGGCTTCTTCTGGTTCTGCTGCTCGCCGCCGCCCGAGTCGCTTTTCTACCGTACGCGACGACGGACGGCGGCGACTCCGTAAGCCGGGTTTGGCACACCATCAGCTGGCTCGAGGACCCTCACCTGATCACTCACGGCTTGTGGGGGCCTCTGCACTACTACCTCCTGGCTTTCGTCCTCTGGATCTGGCCCGATCCCGTGCATGGTCCGGTGGCGCTACATCTCCTCATCGGTGTCGCGACGCCTCTTCTAATCTACGCCTTCACGCGCACCGCGATCGCCGGCCCGAGAGCCGCGCTTCTCGTGGCCGCCACGGCCGCCATCTACCCGATCGCCATACGTAACAGCCTCTCGGTCCGCGCCGAGGTACCGTTCGTCCTGCTCATCCTGGTCACGATGATCTTCGTCGAGCTGGCCCGTCGGGACGAAGGCTCCTGGAAGCACGCGCTCGCCGCCGGGATGTCCCTCACACTTGCGGCCATGCTCCGCTACGAGGCGTGGATGCTCATCCCGTTTCTCGCGCTGCTTCTTTGGCGAAAGCCGAGGCTCATGGGCGTGTTCATCTCATGTGCCCTTATCCATCCGGTGTTCTGGATGGTGGGAAACGGCATCCACAGCGGCGATCCTCTTTTCAGCGTCAACGTCGCGACGAGATGGGAACGCGAGCGAATGGGCCGGGCCATGATCCCGTTGGGCACTCGTATCCTCCAGGCTCTCACGTATCCCGGCACGATCCTCAGGGGCATGACCTTCCCGGTGGGCCTGATCGCGTTGGCGGGAGCGACCGTCGCCTTGATCAAGCGCGAGCGCAGCCGGGCGTGGCTGCTGCCGATGGGAGGACTCGCGCTGCTGTTGATGTGGAGCATCGGGCGCGGGGCGCTCGTGCCCAAGATCAATTACACGGTCACGATCGGGACGATGTTGTTGCCCTTCGCCGCCGTGATCTGGCGCCGCATCGGCGTCGAGGGCTGGCCGCTGACCCGTGTGCTCGGCCTGGGCGTGGCGGTTGTCGGCCTGATGGTTTTCTCCACGCGCTGGAGTTGGATGAACGCCGTCGGGCTCGCGAAACTGAAGAGCATAGACCCCGTTCCGACGATCCCCAACCAGGAAACGGCCCTGACCTTGCCGGGGATCATCAACCGTCACATGCCGACCGAGCCGGCGCTCATCAGCGACTTCTATGGATGGGGGGTCATGTCCTACGTCGCTTTCCTCACGCGACTCCACCCTGATCGGGTGCTCCTGGTGACGGGAGCACCCAACAACGACATCGATCTCGAGAGGCTGTCGGCCTTCCTGGAACGCTACCCGGAAGGCATCCTCATAGCGCTGGAGGGCTCCAGGTTATGGAAGGCCATCCGCATCGACGCGGGTAGATCGGCCAAGGTCGGCGAGCTTCCGGTTCTCCTCGACAGGGTCCATCGGGTCCCCTGGCTGCCGGGTAAGCCACCTCCCCACCTGGACCTGTTCCGATATCGGCTCGACGGCGACAGAGGTCGGGACGACGCGTTACGAGAATGGTGCGGCAGCACGCGTGGTGAAGGGTCTATCGGGGCGAGAGCAGGCCTCGACGGCTGGAGGATCGTAAAGCTGCCGGGGCACCACCTGGCCTCTTGTTGTGGGCTCGCCACAAGCGGTGGTGCCGCTCCGGTTTGCGGCGTTCCGGGCCGACTCCGGCAAAGAAGAGGTCAGCTGGAGCCGCCGATGTCACCGCTTTACCCAGCCGACGACTCGAACGAGCGCAACGCATCCTCCCAGAACCCGAGCACGCGCTCCGCCACGTGATCCCACGTCTGCTGCTCGGCGTGGCAGCGGATGAGAGCGGAATCCCACTCACGTCGCAGGGCCTCTGCAAGGGCCGCCCTCATGCCGTCCGCGTCGTCCCTCTCGACGAGGATCCCGACATCCTCGCTGGCCACGACCTCCGGTATGGCGGCAACCCGCGTGGCCACGACCGGCTTTCCGCACGCCATCGCTTCCAGGAAGACGATCCCGAAGCTCTCCGTCTTCGTCGCCAGGCAGAACACGTCACCGGCATTGAGCCACAGCGGTAAGCGTTCGTGCATCTGTGATCCTGCCAGGAGCACGTGATCACCGAGGCCGCGAGTTGCGACGAGCTCCCTCAGGCGCCGCTCGTATGACGCACCATATATCGGGCCGCCGACAATCACGTACAGGAGGCCCGGGAACTGCTCGAGCAGGCTCGGGAGAAGATCGATCACTCGATGGAAGCCCTTGAGCTCCACGAGGTGGGCCACGGAAAGCAGGATCCGGCGGTCTGCCGGAAGACCCAGCTCGGCACGGGCCTCTGCCTTCGGCCGGGGGCGAAAACGCTCGATGTCGACTCCGTTCCTCACAACCTGGATCCGCTCCGGCGGGATGCCGAGAGAGACCGCTTGTGCTTTGATCCATTCGCTCACCGCCAGGATGTTGTCAGCCCACCTTAGACAGTAGACAACGAGCGCCCGACGCACGCGATGACGGGAGTGAACCCGGATCGTTCCGTGGAGCGTAATGACGACAGGCGTCCTGAAGAGCTTGCCGAGCAGGACGGCGGCGAATCCATCGGGGTACGCGAAGTGGGCGTCGATCAGATCGAAGGCGAAGTCTCGCCGCAGCTTTCTGACGGTCGACAACACCGAAAGGAAATAGAGGAAACCGTCGCAAGACCTCAGGACAAAGGGGAACGTGAAGTACCTCGGGTGGAATACTTCGAGCCCGTCTTGCGTCTCCCGCCGTGCGACCCGCGATCGAGTGGTCGGGGCGAGCCGATGCCCGAAGGGGAACCACTTCACCGGGGCAACGACCCGCACCTCCAAGCGGCGCGCCAACGCTTTGGTCCGCTCACGGACAAACACGCCGAGCACGGGTCGTTGGTGGTTCGGGAAGCCCCAAGAGAGAACGAGCACCTTCATCATCGCACCGTCAACGAGTGGGCCGTGTAGGAGCGCAGACGTTAGCCTGCCGACCCCGCGACGGCACCTGCGCGCACCCGCGCCAATTGCCCGCTGGCACCACAATTGCCTTTCCTATCCCGGATCGTACCCTCGCAGCAGTCTGGAAGACTGGTCCCGGTGGGCCACAGGTGCCGGACTCTTCGCCATCGGCGGCTCGGCGGCGGGCGATATCTGGTGGCGGGAGATCCAGGAGCTCCGGACGTCGCGGCGCGAGGGATCCCGGACGCACCCTCTGAGCGGAATCAGATTCAAGAGACTGGCGGTCAGGGCGCGGAGAAGGATCCGTGCTGCGCGGAGGAGGATGCATGTATCGAGGAGGATGCTTGACGGACTGTTTTTCCTGGGCGTGCTCCTGGTGCTGCTAACCGCCCTCCTCGCGTACGTCAACGAGGATTATCTTGACATTCTTCAATCGATTTTCGTTGCACCGGGGCCCTAGCATCGGATTCTGGCCGAGACAGGCGCGAGCTTCGGCGCCGGCAGCCTGCGGCGCCTCCGGGCCGAATCGAGTGGCTCCCGGAGAAGGGGGCGGGGCCCGACGCTAGGCGCCGGCCCGGAGGAGTTCCAGAATGACGGCCCCCATGGTCCGGGCGCCGACCTGGATCGAGCCTTCGTCAGCGACGTAATGCGGCGAGTGCGGCAGACCCACGGTGCCCTTCTCGGAGTTTGAGACGCCCAGCCAGAAGATCGCTCCCGGAATCTCTTGCTGGAAGAACGAGAAGTCCTCGCCGAAGTAGGGGATCGGCGCCCTCGTGACGACGACCCCGCCCTCGCCGACCCGAGCCCGGATCGTCGGGACAGTGGCGTCGAGCAGATCCTGGTCGTTGATCGTGTCCGCCAGCCAGCGATCCAGGTATTCGACTTCGTGCGACACGCCTTCGAGATCGATCGCCTCGAGCTTGGCCAGGATCTTCGCCTTGGCGCGCTCGTACTGGTCTTCTCCCGAGGCCTTTACGGATCCCTCGACCACCCAGCTATCATCTCCTGCCGGTGCAGCACCGGTGGCATATGCGTTGATGAACTCGGGTACCCCGGCGATCGTAAGGTCCGGGCCCGGCGGACCGACCGTGCTCACCTCGCCGAACACGTCGGCGTACGCCTCGGCTGCGGCCTCCAGATCACCGTCGCCCGAAAGGGTGATCCTTACCACGTCGATGCCCGGCAACGCCATGCCCTCGATCACACCGATCTGACCGACCTCGAGAGGAGCGGTGTGGAGAGCCAGGATGGCGGCGGGACTCGGGTCATCCAGAACACCGTCCGCGATCATCCCGCGTGCGCCCTGGATATTCTCTTCGGCCGGCTGGAAGATGAGCTTCACCGTACCCGGCAGCTCTTCTCGCACCGCGGCGAGCGCCTCGGCGATGCCGAGCCCCACCGTCGTGTGGATGTCGTGGCCGCAGATATGGCGAACGCCGGGAGTCTCCGATCGGAACGGAACCGCGTCGGGCGCGGTCGATGGCACCGCGTCCATGTCCGCGCGGTACGCGATGACCGGGCCCTCACCGCCTCCGTGGATCACCCCGACCACCCCATGGCCGCCTACGCCCGTGCGAACCTCGAACCCCAATCCCGCCAGGTGCGCGGCGACGATGCCGGCGGTCCGCACCTCCTGCCCCGACACCTCGGGGTGACGGTGGATATCGCGCCGAATCGCGACAAGCTCGTCGGCGACCGCCGCCAGTCTATGATCCATCCGCTCGAGGACCGGATCGAGGCCGGCGTCGTTCGCATCCTGGGCCCTCAAACAACCTCCAAAGGGCAGCGTCAGGCCGGTGATCGCTCCCGCAGCCACCATCCACCGGGCAAAGCTCCGTTGCATACGATCCCTCCACGTAAGATTGTCTTCATGTTCGTGCCTTCAGCTTCCAGAGACCACCTCGCCTCGCGCGCGCGAAGAGCCCCTTGCACCGTTGCGCGAAACGTCAGGGTAGCTCTTCTATCCCGCTTGCCCACACGACCGGAATGAAACCTCGATGCCTCCGCTCGCTGGAATACGGATCGGCGAAGAAGCCCCGTTCGACCAACGTCTTGTTGGCCATCCCGAAGATGAAATGCCAGACTTCAGTGTAGACTCGCTCGAACGGCACCCCGTTTCGGGTTGGCGTGAGATCCGCGAGCCGCTCTCGAATGGTGGCGTAGTTCGCCTCGTGCCAAGCGGTCATGATCTCACGTCCCATGAGCACGATCTCGCGCACCCGTTCCTCATCTTCCGAAGTGAGCACGAGGGCGCGTGCCTGGATGGTTTCGCCGTCACGGGCGACGTAGTCCGCAGCCTCGAGGAGTTCGACGATCCGCTCGAGCTTGTCTTCCTCGATGCCGGTCAGCTCGGCGAGCACCTCCTGAGTGCGATCGTGCGCCCCGAGAGCCTCCATGACGTGGGCGATATCCTCAAACGCATCCCGCGTGTAGGCTGAGAGCATTCGAGCTGCCGCGCTTCGTTCCTCAGGGAGATCCGGATAACGGTCGAACGCCCCACCGGTGCTCCAGAGCATATCGGGCAGTCCAAAGCGCGGAAGCGAATGGTGATCTCCAAATGTCGTGAAGATGAAGTCCGCCGCGGGCCGGTTGTGGCTTCCCCAGTAGAGACCTTCTAGAGAGATCTCCGCTCCCCTCTCCTTGGCCCAAGGAGTGAAGCTCTCGCCGTCCAGGGTGCGCTGCGGGCCGGCCCGGTAACCCTTCTCCTCCGTCAACTCCAGCCCATCCCAGTCCAGGGAAAAGCACCCCAGGACGATGAAAAGGAAGTGTCCGGCATCGAGGTGCGGCTGATCGTGCGCTGCGGCCAGCGCCTCGAACTCGGCCTGATTCTCCAGAACAGACTCAGCGAGGCGGCGGCCCAACTCCTCGGATAGGGCGAGGATGGCCAGCTGGTCTTCGACTCTGAGCAGGTTGAAGTCGATCCGATAAAGCCCCTCGTCCTCACGGAGGAGTCCGACGCTTACCATGTCCTTCAAGCCGAAAGGCTTGCCAGCGATCGCCTCTTCAATGTAGGCCGCCTCGCGCGGCTGTTCGGCGATCGCGAGCATCAAACGTTGAACGTCGGCCGTGCCGAGAATGAAGGCGGGGTTCTTGGTGGCCTCTTGCGGCGTCGATCCCGTGATGCCGATCTGGAGGGGCTTCTCCTGAGCGAACGCCGGCGCTACCGTCGTTGCGACGAGGCAAAGGATCGGGGCCATGACGCTGGGGCCATGTCGAAGGGCGGCGATCATAAAGGATAGTATCCACGCCCTCTCGGATCACGCGAACGCGAACGGGTCGATCTCGCTCGCCTTCCGGCGGTGGCGACGCCCCACCGTGCCGGCCGGGGCGCCTCCGGTCCCTGGACCTGTCGCGTCATGAAGCTTATCGACAAAGGCCTGGGGAGCGCGCTGCCGACCTGGCTAGCGACACCGGCATGGATCGGGCCAAGTTCAAGAGCCACATCCGGAGAGCGACGCTGCCGCGGTGTTGGCCGCGGGGCCCGCGACGAGCGAACCCACGTCAAGAGGAAGATCGACGGATGGATAACCTGCAAGCCCAGATAGCCGACCTGCTCCGCCAGACCGGCGAGGCTCACCACCGAGCGTTCATCGAGACCGACGGCGCGGACCCGGAGTGGGCCATCTGGTACGCCGACTACCTGCAAGATAGGCTCAGTCAGCAGTTCGAGCGTGAGATCACCCAAAGCGAGTTGGTCTATCTCTTCGTACTGGCTGACCGCGAGCACAGCACCGTGTCCGCTGATGCACCCTGGCCAGCATTCTACGCTCGCACGCTTGTGAACGAGTTCCTGCCGTAGGACTTGCCGCTCGTGGCTTGAATCTGGTCTGCCGGCGCGAGGACTCGCCGCCGGACCTTTCATGGAGGACACCTTGACCGCGCAGCTCAGCTTTCTCGACCAGGTGAATCGCAGCTTCGACAGGGCGGCGGCGCTCGCGGGCCACGACCCGCATCTCATGAACCAGATCAGGGAGTGCAATAGCGTATACCGGCTGACCTTCCCGTTGAAGCGGGATGACGGGTCGATGGAGGTCATCGAAGCGTGGAGGGCCGAGCACAGCCACCACAAGCTCCCGACGAAGGGCGGAATCCGCTACAGCCTGATGGCCAGCGAGGACGAGGTGATGGCCCTCGCGTCCCTCATGACCTTCAAGTGCGCCATCGTGGAGGTGCCGTTCGGCGGGGCCAAAGGCGGGATCCGCATCGACCGGCGCGCCTATTCCAAAGGCGAGCTCGAGCGTATCACGCGCCGCTACACCTTCGAGCTCGTCAAGAAGCTCTTCATCGGCCCGGGCGTGGACGTGCCGGCTCCGGACTACGGCACCGGTCCGACGGAGATGGCCTGGATCGTCGACACGTTCAAGTCTCTCAACGGGGGCGAGCTAAACGCCGAAGCGTGCGTGACCGGCAAGCCCATCGCCCAGGGAGGGATCCGCGGCCGACTGGAGGCCACGGGCCGCGGCGTGTACTACGGCGTTCGGGAGGCGTGCCGAGTCGAGGAGGACATGACGGCGCTCGGACTGTCGACGGGCATCGAGGGCAAGCGGGTCGTGCTTCAGGGGCTGGGCAACGTCGGTTACAACGCGGCGAGGTTTCTGGCGAACGACGGAGCTCTGCTGGTCGGCCTGGCCGAATACGACGGCGCGATCGCCGATCCGGACGGACTCGACCTCGAGGCGGTAGTCGAGCACCGCCGCGAGACCGGCTCCATACTAGGGTTCCCGGGTGCCACCGAGCTACCGAGCTCTGCCGAGGCCCTGGAAATGGAGTGCGACATCCTGGTGCCGGCAGCGCTCGAGAACCAGATCACCGAAGAGAACGCGGGCCGGATCCAGGCCCGCATGATCGCCGAGGCGGCGAACGGACCCACGACCGCTATGGCAGAGGAGATCCTGCTGGAGAAGGGTGTCACCATCCTGCCGGACCTGTATCTCAATGCCGGCGGGGTGACGGTCTCGTACTTCGAGTGGCTCAAGAACCTCTCCCATGTCCGGTTCGGGCGAATGGAGAAGCGGTTCGACGAGACCGCCCAGCGACAGCTCCTCTCCGCGGTGGAGCAGGCGACCGGTCAGACGTTCTCCGATCAGGATGTCTCCCACTTCGCCAGTGGCGCCGACGAGGAGGACCTGGTGAACTCAGGTCTCGAGGAAACGATGATCAACGCCTTCCACCAGGTTCGGGAGGTGCAGAAGAGTCACGGGAGCGACGTCGACCTGCGGACGGCCGCGTTCATCAGCGCGATCGACAAGATCGTGGTGTGCTACGAGGAGCTGGGGATCTTCCCCTGAGCCTGGGGCAGGGTCGTGAAGCTGCGGATCAGGGTGCTCCTTGCGTAGCCCGCGATGTCAGCCTGGAGAGGCGGCGGATCATCGGACTGCTCTGAGGGCCTGAGGCCGTCTTTGGGGTGGAAACTGGGACCTAGCTGGGGCGGAAGATCTCTGCCAGGTCGATGTCTCCGCAGTCCTCGCCGGAGAGCCGGACCGGGAGGGCCTCCGTGAAGCGCTGGAAGCTCGGCTCCGCGTCGAACGACCACACCTCGACGGCTGCGGCTTCCGGATCAACTATCCAGTAGGCCTGGACGCCCTGCCGCTCGTAGAGCTTTCGCTTCACTTCCCGATCGCGCCGCGCCGTGGTCGGCGAGAGGATCTCGATCACGAGGTCGGGCGCTCCGCGGACCCACGGGTCGGCCAGGATGCCGGAGCGCGCCCGGGAGATGACGAGGACGTCGGGCTGGACACCCTCACCGGTAGCCGGGAACTCCACCCCGACCGGAGCGTGCAACACCTCGCCGAGCCCCGAGTCCTCGACCAGAGAGTACAGGGCCCGCTCCAGTCGCTTGCTGATCCGCTGATGCCGCAACGAGGGAGCCGGCGTCACGCACAGCTCTCCCTCGATCGCCTCGTAGCGATTGCCGTCGTCCGGGAGCTGCTGGACGTCCTGCCAGGTGATCTGAGACAGAGCCATACGTCCCACATTATACCTCCGGGCCGAATCGAGTGGCACCCGGAGAATGCGGTGGCGCCTCAAGAGGGGATCAACGATCCAGGCCTACTTCGCCTTAGCTTGACAGTACCATGTTCGGGATTGGGCCAGTGCTCGACTCCCATCAGCCATTCAGAACTCAGGGAGGCACGGAATGAGAAGGTCGCTAGTTCTGGTTTGTGTCGTTTCACTCAGCCTGGTTGCGGCAACAGCCTCGGCTCAAGAAACCGAGCAGTCTATCGCTGCAATGCTCGAGCATTTCTCAGAGGATTATAAAGCGGACCCGATGGCCATTAGCGCCAATTTCGGGGTCAAAGTCGGCGACGAATGGTGGAGCGTCAGTGTGGAGAGAAAGCAGGAAGCATATGCCAGGAATGAACGATTGACCTTCCATAACGCCGGGCCACACCAGGTTGTCCTGAGAGCAGGGCCACCCGAGACGGCCACTTGGTATTTCGAGATCGCCGACAAGAGCATTCTCGATAAGTTTTTTGACGGGAAGCTCAACGCAGGGACGGCGTCGATGCAGTCTTTTGACAGTGACCAGGTCGCGCTCGAAATACGCAGCATGGAAGGATACAAACTCGACGCGGGTGCTGAAGCGTTGATGTATCACACCATGTCGCATTTTTGGGTTACCGGGATACCGGAGATAGTGACTTTTGGACGCGACAAGACATTGCCCACACACGGGGCAGATGCTGCCGGGCTCTACAACATGAAAGACAAGCGCATCGCCTGGTTCAGCATCGGCAAAGATGAAACGGCGAATGAAGATCCGCGCCTTGAATTCGGGCAGGTGCCGAATCTATTCATCTTCACCAAGGGGCGAGGCAAGGCAGATTTTGGCGAAGGCGAAATCGATGTTCATGAGGGAATGAGCGTTTTCGCCGGCCCCTATGTCAAGAATGTGATCAGCAATCCGTATGACGAACCCCTTGAAGGCATTCTGATCCTATATGGCGATAATCCCGATTTTGCCTTTGGAAAATCCTATATGGATTATGTCGAAGACCAATACCGCTACCTTAGCGACTACCCATTCAGGGAAGAGTAACGGTTGCGCCTGTCGTGACGACGTCCGCCGAGGGGTGTCGATGTCAGGCTGCCCGACAGCCTACCACTCGACGCCCCACTGGGCCCTCAGTCGCTCCATCACGACTGTCCAGCGAGGATCCGATCGCAGCGGCTCGAAGCGCAGGTCCCGCTTTAACGGGACGTACCTGATGGCACTCGCTATGCTCGCTAGCTGCGCTAAAGAAAGCGGTTGGTCGACGCTGGTACAAGCTGGTC
>JBDGZR010000056.1:0-19856 GCA_039588495.1 Gemmatimonadota bacterium
CTGCTGGGTGATCGTGCTGCCGCCGGCGCCGCCGTACCCGTGGACGGCGAAGTTCACGGCGGCGCGGAGGGTTCGCCACGGGTCGATTCCCTCGTGTCGCCAGAAACGCCTATCCTCAACGGCGATAAAGGCTTTCGGCACATGCGCCGGCATGGTCCCGTAGGTCACCGGTATGCGGCGCTCCACGGCCAACTCGGCCAGGAGGCTCCGATCGGCGGCGTAAACGCGCGTCGCCTCCTTCGCCTCGAACGCGTAGATCTGGGCAATGGAGGGGCAGTCGTCACACAGGTGGTTCCAGCTTCCCCACGCGAGACCGAGGGCGAACGTAGCCAGGCCGCCGGAGAAGGTGAAGATCAACCATCGCTCGCGACCGGGGATGCGAGCCCACAACTCCTTGAGTTTTCTCACCTTAGACGTTCAAGCTCCAGGTGGGGTCCTCGAACGATCGGCTCTCGGCGAGCCCGCACTCGATTAGCAGTACCGGCGAGTGCGACGCATGTGCCCCGACCGTTCTCGGTCCGCGCCCCCGGGCGTCCCGCGAGGCTGTTTCGGAGCGCCACGAGCGCTGGATGGCCCCCTACTTGTCACAAAACCGACCCCTTCATACGTTTTACGCTGCCGGTTACCCAGGGTTCGCGTGCCGGGAGCCCCTGGGGTGCCTTTTGTAAGGCTACGAGGCGGTGCTGCGGGGATCTCTCGGCCGAAATCCACCACACTCAATTGAGGTTGGGGCGCGATCGACGCTAACCGGCGGTCGTAGTGCGTCCGGCCCAATTCCCAGCAGGAGGTGGACCTATGTTACCTGCCTGGTTTAGGCAGGCGAGACGGCTATCGTTGGTCGTTTTCGCAGGCACGATCTTGGCTTTCCCAAGCGCCGCTCAGGCGCAGGATGCCATGACAGTCACCGGTAACGTCGCAGACGAGACCGGTGTGGCACTCGCCACGGTGAACGTCTACATCGACGGCACCGACCTCGCTACGATCACCGACTCGGATGGATCGTACTCGCTCGTCATCCCTGCTTCGCGAATCGACAACCAGCAGCACGTTCTGGTCGCTGGCTTGATCGGTTATCGCGCCGGCCAGGAGACGATCACGCTTCTCGGCGACGATCTGACGGTCAACTTCACTCTGGCGCTCGACCCGATCGGCCTCGACGAGATCGTGGCCGTGGGTCAGGGGCTGACCCGCGAGCGACGACGCCTCGGCGCGACCGTCAACTCGATCTCGGATATCGACATCGAGCTGTCGCGCGAGACGGAGGTTCTGAGCGCGATCGCGGGTAAGGCGCCGAACGTGGTGGTCGCCACGTCGTCCGGCGCACCGGGCGCGGGCACGTACATGCAGATCCGAGGTGCCAAGTCGGTAACGGGTGGCACCCAGCCTCTGTTTGTCGTGGACGGGACGCCCTACAACAACAACTCGACACAGATCGAGAGCTCCGTCGCCGGCACCGCCGTCCAGAACCGGATGGCCGACCTGAATCCGGACGACGTCGAGTCGATCGAGATCCTCAAGGGTCCGGCCGGTGCGGCGATCTACGGCTCTTCGGGCGCCAACGGCGTGGTGCTGATCACGACGAAGTCCGGAGCCCAGACGAACACCGTGCAGGCGAACGTCCGGTTCGCCTACAACTCGGACAATGTCACCGCGTTCAACGACCTGAACACGAGTTACGGTCAGGGCTCGGGGGGTGCGGCCAGCGCCTCGTCGTTCAGCTGGGGACCGTTGCTCAGTGGCTCGACGATTTACGACCATGGCGACGAGCTCTTCCAGACCGGGACCGGCTACGACGTCAACGCCACGCTCTCCGGTGGCAACAACCGGACCACGTACTTCTTCTCCGGCGGCTACAACCGCATCAACGGAGTGATCGAGGGCAACAACAAGCTCGATCGCTTCAACATTCGGGCGAAGGCGACGCAGAACTTCCTGTCCAACTTCAGCGTCTCCGCGAACATCGCGTACACGAACCAGTCGATGGATCTCGTCCAGCAGGGCTCCAACGTGAGCGGCATCCTGCTGGGCGGATTCCGAACCCCGCCGGACTTCAACAACAAGCCGTACATCGATCCGGAGACGGGCCTGCATCGGTCCTACCGCTGCAACACCGGCCCGCTGGGAGGCAACCGGGGGCCGGATTGTCCGGTCACGCCGAACGCCAGCCGGGGCTACGACAACCCGTTCTGGATCTCGAACGAGATCCTCAACGACGCCCAGGTGAACCGCACGTTCGGTAACCTCCGCCTGGACTGGGATCCGTGGAACTGGTTGAACGTGTCCAACATCTTCGGCGTCGACTACTCGGACGACGCCCGGTTCACGCTCTTCCCGAAGAGCTCCTCGGACTTCCCGGATGGTCGCTTGATCCGAGCCTCGCTGAACCAGTTCAACCTGGACAACAGCCTGTTCCTCACGGCGACGGGCGAGTTCAGCGCTGATTTCGCGGCTCAGATCACGGCCGGCCAAAACATCCGGCAGAACAGATACCAGAGGTTCGAGAGCGAGGGCCAGAACGTGTTCATCGGCGGGCTGGACCTCGAAAAGACGGTCACCAAGATCCCGACGGAGTTCCAGTCCGAGGAGCGGACGGTCGGTTACTTCGCCAACGCGAACTTCGATCTCTGGGACCAGGTGTTCGTGCAGGGTGGTGTCCGCTACGACGGTTTCTCGACCTTCGGGACGGACAAGCAGTGGTTCTGGTTCCCGAACGGTAGCGTGGCCTGGGAGTTCACGCGGGCACTCGGCACCGAGGGATCCGGCGCCTTCAGCTTTGGTAAGGTGCGCTTCGCTTACGGCCAGGCCGGTCAGAGCCCGCCCGTCTACTCGAACGTCTCCGCGTTCGAGACGGTGACGTTCAACGACGGTTGGATCTCTCCGCTCGGCCTGGAGTCGACCTACCTCGGGCAGGAGGGTGTCGCCACCGAGGACGTGTCGGGCAACGCGTTCATCGATCCCGAGATCACGACGGAGTGGGAGGCGGGGATCGACCTCGCGTTCCTCGACTCGAGGGTCTCGCTCGGCGCCGTCTACTTCGACCAGAAGACCGAGAACGCCATCTTCAACCTGCCGGTGGCGTGGAGCACGGGCTTCGACTCGTCGCCGCTCAACGCGGCCGACTTCAAGAACAAGGGCTGGGAGTTCCAGCTCGGAGTCGTTCCGTTCCGCGGCCGCACCTTCACGTGGGAGATCGACGCCTACGGCGGAACGCTCGAGAGCATCACGCTGGACATGTCGGGCACGGAGGAGCTGGGTCTGAACGGCTTCACCAGCGCGCGGTCCTCGATCGCGCAGGACGTCTGCGGTGACAACGTGAACGAGCCCTGCCCCTACGGGGTGCTGTTCGGCGACGACATGTTGAAGTTCGGGCGCGACCTGACCGCGGACACGGACTGCAACGCGGCGACGCCGGACGCCTCGATCGACGAGGCGTTCCCGAACGCGACCCCAGGGTCGCTCTACATCACCTGCAACGGCTTCCCGACCTTCGATACTCAGCAGCGTGCGCTGGGCGATCCGAACGCGGACTGGAACGGTGGCGTGAGGAACACCTTCACGATCATCGAGAACCTCAGGTTATCCGCGCTGATTGACTGGCGAAGCAGCCTCGACATGTGGAACGGCACGAAGGGAGCGCTCAGCAGCGCTCAGCTACTTCGGAGCGCACGAATCGACCGTTCCCTTCCATGGGGATGGCGAACAGTTCACGTTCGAGGGCTTCGGCCCCGGCGCGGGCCAGTCAGTCCTGGTCGAGCAATCGTGGTTCACATCCGGAGAGGGAAGCGGCTTCACCGGCGGAACGCACTTCTTCATCGAGCAAGCGAGCTACGTGAAGCTCCGCGACGTCTCGATCCGCTACGCCCTGGGTGGCGTCAACCGTTTCCTAGGGTTCGACCGAGCCGAGTTCTCGTTCACGGGCCGCAACCTCGTGACCTGGACGGATTACCAAGGCATGGATCCCGAGTCTAACCTCTCGGGTCAGAATAATGGCCGCGGGCTGGAGTACTTCAACAATCCGCGGATCCGGTCCTACGTGTTCCAGATCAACCTGGTCCGATAGGACGGAAATCATAGGGTAGGTAGCATGGGCGGAGTCGCCGTCGGCGGCTCCGCCACCTCCTTCCCGACGCTTGCCGTCCCCGGCGCTGACTGCGAGCCGGGGGCCCATGAAGGCTTATGAGAGCCAGGAGCTTAGTGATATGAGACCGAAAATCGTAAGGGGGGCGCTCTGGGCGGCATTTCTACTGCCGCTGGCCGGATGCTCCGATTTCATCGCGGCACCGGAATCGGACCCGAACGCGGTGCCCTTCGCGACGGCGAACCAGCTGTTCGTCGCGCACCAGGCGAACATGTTCCTCTGGCATGGCGGAACGGGGTTGCGCTTTGCCACCAACTGGATGCAGCAGGTGGGCGGCACCGGCCGACAGAGCCAGGATCACGAGAGATACGCCGTCAACGAGAATGACTTCACGCCGATGTGGTATCCGGTCTACATTCAGGGCGGCCTCATCGACCTGAGGAAGGCCCAGGCGATCACCGTGGAAGCCGGGGATCGCGTCTTCACCGGGATCCTCAAGGTGTCCGAGGCGCTGATGATCGGGACGGCGGCGGCCTGGTTCGGGGATATCCCGTACAGCGAGGCCGTCAACGAGGAGATTGCCGAGCCGGCGCTGGATGACCAGCTGACGGTCTACGCGGCGGTGCTCAGCCTGCTCGATTCGGCGATCTCCGACCTGCAGAGCGGCGTCGGGGCTGGCCCGGGCGCTAACGACTTCAACTTCGGCGGCGACGCCAGCAAGTGGATCGCGGCCGCGCACAGCCTGAAGGCTCGCTTCCACCTGCACCTGGTGGAGGTCGATGGTAACAGCCGCTACACGCAGGCGCTGGCGGAGGCCGCGCAGGGGATCAGCGGCGTTCCTCAGCTGAACAACTGGACGCAGGTCCACAGCACGAACAGCAACGAAGCCAATCCCTGGTTCCTGTGGACGGCCGCCGGCCGCGCGGGCGACCTGGCTGGCAACGCGACCCACATCGACATGGTGAACGGCGGAACGCCTGCCGACCTCACCGATGACGATCCGCGGATCAGCGGGATGTGGAGCTTCGGAGTTAGCGACTTCGACATGCAGTACATCGGCCACTCGAACAACCCGGGCGCGGGCGATCCGGGACCGGATGCCTCGTTCCTGAACCTCCCCGCCACGTCGGACTACAACAATCCGATCGTCTCCTGCACGGAGACCGCCTTCATCATCGCCGAGGCCCAGTCGGCCCTCGGCAACGACGCGCTGGCGATAGCCGCGGCGAAGGACGCGCTGACCTGCCAGGAGCTCTGGTGGGGCGTCGATCTGTCGGACCTCAAGGACTCCTTCGATGGCGTGAGCGGGGCGGCGCTGTTCGCCCTGATCATGAAGCAGAAGTTCGTGAGCGTCTTCCAGAACAGCGAGATCTGGGCCGACTACAAGCGAACCTGCCTGCCGGTAAGGTTGCCGACGTCACCGGCCACCGAGATCCCGGGCCGGTTCATCTACGCTCAGCAGGAGCGGCAGACGAACAGCAACATCCCGGAACCTGATCAAGCGCCGACCCGAAACGCCAACGACCCGAATCCGTGCTGAGGTCGTAACCAAGGTCAAAGCAGATTCGAGGTTAGATAACCCCAACGCCACCCCGTCCGCGCCAGCGGACGGGGTGGTTCTTTCTGTGGTTCGATCCTGCGTCTCGGGTGTACGGGTGTGTTGGAGAGCCCGGGTCCCGGCGAGCTCGGCTCCCGTCGAGGTTCGGACTACGCCGCAGTGAGACTCTCGGATCACGCGACAGCGAGGGATACCTGTATGAAGCGTATCGGAAAGGCTGTTAGAGATTCCTTTGCCGCAGCGGTCTGGAGCTTTGCCGCCGCTGGGGCATCGCTCGGGATCGTCGGGTGCGCGGGCGGCGGTGGGGACGAGCCGGATCCGACAGTCCCGCCACCGGGCGAGAACATCGTGATCCCGATCACGGTCAACAACAACTTCACGCCACGCACGACCATCACCGTTCGGTTCGTCTCGCTCGGCGGCACGCGTATCCTCGGAAGCGTCAGCGGGGGACGCGAGCGCACGTTTCAGGTCGATTCACCTTCAATGACGGGCCGGTTTCAGCTCAACGCGACAGGGCCGGGGCTCGGCGACGACATCACGTCCCAGGCCTTCTCGCTCTTCCCGAATTCGTCGGTGAGGTGGACCCTGATCGGCAATCAGCTCCTGGTCGGAGAGCGGATGCCCCCGCCGATGGAGCCGAAGAACCAGTAGCGATCGGCCGCGAGCGACCGGAAGAGAAAGGGGTATATGGACAATATGAGACGTTCGTTTCGATCAAACGTGGCTTTGGCCCTCTCGTTGGCCTTTTTGCTGCCGACGGCGGCGGCCTGCTACCGGTACGTGCCGCCCGAGGGAGGGCCGGAATCGTTGGCCCGGGGGGATCGGATGAGGGTCTCCCTCAGCAGTCCGGTTTCCGTGGACCTGGGCGAGATCTCCGTAGACGATGCGGTGCTGGTGACCGGAGAGCTCATCGAGGTCGAGGAGGATGGCTCGATCGTCATGTCGGTGGCCGAGGCGAAGTCACCCTCGGGCGCGACACGCGAAGGAGTGGGCGAGACGGTGACGATCCCGGCCGACGCCATCGCGTCCGTCGAGAAGCGGATCGTCAACGCCGCCTCGACGGCGGTGGTCGTGGTAGTCATCGTCGGTGCGGCGACGGCGATCGGTGTGGCGGCGCTCAACTCCGGGTCATCGAACGGCGAGAACGGCGAGAACGGCGAGCCGCCGCCCGAGCTGGACGAGAGGGTGCCGGGCCTGATCCCCTAGTCGGAGTCTTCTAGTCCTAGTCGGGGCCGTCGCGAATCCGGATGTTGATAAGGCCGCAGCGTCTACGCCTTACACCCTCCGAGTTGCTGGTCTGCCTGTACTGGGTGGGGATCTCGGACGGCCCACGATAGATCTCGATCAGCGCGATCGCGTCCAGTTCGATGTCGTCGAGCACGAAGGCGTCGTCCATGGGCGTGCCGTCCACGAGGTAGGTCGGCGGGCACGCAGACGCGCCGTATCCGATGAAGACCTCGATCTTGCTTATCCCGTACTGGGTGACCTCCACCCTGGGGATGTTCCGCAGAGCGTCGCTCGGCCGGTCAGTGGCCACCTCGAGAAGCCGCTCCCGAGTGATGAAGACGCCCTGCCCGGTTCGCATCCTGCGCTCGAGGGTCCTCTCGTCCACCGACGGCGCCCTGATGGAGACCTCGATGTCTGCGACCTGGAAGATCTTCTCGGCGAGCAGGAAGACGGCGCGTACCTCCTGTTGTGGCGCGAACTCGATCACCGTGGATTGGATGTCGATGCCGGGGTAGCGGATGGTCAGCGTGTCCGTGCCCGGCGGAATGCTGTCGATAGTGAACTCGCCGGCGCTGTCCGTCACGGACCCACGCTTCGAGGAGCGCAGGAACACGACCGCGTTGATGACCGCGGCACCCGACATGGCGGACTGCACCTCGCCGATGAGGACGGCTGTCGTGTCCGGTCCAGCCTGGCCCGCCAGCGCATCGGTCAGGTTCGGCATGATGGTCAGCGCGCCGGCCAGCAGGGCCGAACGGACGAGCAGGCTCCGAGGAGTCAGTTTCCTGGGTCTTCGCATGTCACCGTGGCTTTGATCGACATTTGATCGACATTTGCATCGGGAACGGTCCTCTTTGGTACAGAGCGAGCCCCCAGAAGTTGCGATCCTCGTGCGCGAAGCGGTGGCCCTTCCAACGCGTCCCCGGGTAGCAGGGATAGTGGCCTCTCCATATTGTCAGATTCAGGCCGGCACTGACGTTTTCCCTTAGCGGCGGTGTTGAGATTGATCGGAAGCGCGTTGCCGGGTAGGAACCACTCTTGGACCGTGTCGTTCGGCGCGGTCGTCCTCATCTTGAATCTGGCGGCGCCCGACATCCTGCTCGCGCAGGATGACCCGACACCCGACCCGGACCGGCAGGAGATCCCTCCCGAGACCGGCGGTTTCTACGGCACGGTCCGAAGCACCGAGATGCGACCGGTCTCCAGCGCCACCGTGACCCTGCCGGCGACGGGGCGGATGGCGATCACGAACGGTAGCGGCGAGTACTTCATGCGGGATGTCCCCATCGGCCATCATCAGGTCGAGGTGGAGTATCTGGGGTTGGTCTTCAACGCCGAGATCGAGATCGAGGAGGGCCAGCTCGCCCTCAAGCACTACCGTCTCGACCTGACTCTGGCCCAGTTGGATCCGATCCGTGTCGAGGCGGAGGCGGAACAGGCCAGCCTGAAGATGCGGGAGTTCGTCGAGCGGGAGGCACGGAACGCCGGCCTCTATTTCACCCGGGACGACATCGATCGGTTGGCGCCCCTGCAGACCTCCGATCTTCTCCAGGGCACGGCCGGAGTGCGCCAGAACGACGGGTTGGGGCGCCGGACCGACATCGGGCGCGGGTTCGGCAGCTGCCCGGCCAACGTCTTTGTCGACGGCTCGCCCGTCGAGGTGTTCACGGAGGATGATTTCTTCCCGGAGCACATCGAGGCCGTGGAGGTCTACACCAGCTTCGTTTCGACGCCGCTCCGCTACCGCTCGGAGAATAGTTGCGGTGCGATCATCATCTGGACTCGGGAGCGCTTCGAGTAGACCCGGCGAGCTCCCTACGCCTCTGACCTTCCGGCCAACGCCCGCTTGCCCGCGCTAGAGGGTGCCCGCTTGCCGCTCGGCCGCGCGTCTTCGACCTTTCGCCCATGAACACACCGTCGATCGACGCCGAATTCCCGCCCGTGGAAGACCAGCTAAAACGCATCCGCGAGGGGGCGCTCGAGGTCATTCCCGAGGAGGAGCTTGCCGCCAAGCTGACGCGCTCGCGCGAGACAGGCGTGCCGCTGGTCATCAAGCAGGGGTTCGATCCCACCCGACCGGACCTGCACATCGGCCACGCTGTCTCGATTCATAAGCTTCGGACGTTTCAAGAACTGGGGCACAGGGTGGTCTTCGTCATCGGCGATTTCACCGCCAGGGTCGGAGACCCATCCGGGCAAAGCGAGACCCGGCCGATGCTCAGCGAGGCCGAGATCGAGGAGAACCTGGTCACCTACCGGGATCAGGTCTTCCGGATACTCGACCCCGAGCATACGGAGCTTCGCCGGAACGGCGAGTGGCTGGGAAAGCTCAATCTCGTCGACGTGCTGCGTTTGACCTCGCAGTTCACCGTCGCCCGGATGCTGGAGAGGGAGGATTTCAAGCAGAGATACGGGGAGGAGAAACCGATCACGCTGGTCGAGTTTCTCTATCCGATGATGCAGGCATACGACTCCATCGCGCTCGAAGCCGACGTCGAGCTCGGAGGCACCGACCAGAAGTTCAACCTCCTGCTTGGCCGGACGCTGCAGCGACAGGCCGGACAGGAGCCTCAGGTGTGTCTGATCATGCCTCTGCTGCGCGGTACGGACGGCGAGCGGAAGATGTCGAAGAGCTACGACAACTACGTCGGGCTCGCGATGGAGCCGGCGGAGGCGTTCGGGCGCGTGATGTCGGCGCCGGACACGCTGCTCGAGGAGTGGATCGAGCTGGCTTCTACGGCGCAGGACGCCGACAGGGCCGAACGCCTCGAGCAGGCCGAGCGGGACCCGCTGGCGGCCAAGCGGTGGCTGGCGGGAGACATCGTGGCCCGTTACAGCGGTGCGGAGGCGGCGGAGGCGGCGCGGGAGACGTTCGACCGGATACACCGCGAACGGCGAACGCCCGACGAGGTCCCGGCGGTCACCCTGGTGGCCGAGGCCGAGACCGGGAAGCTGTGGATCGGCTATGCGCTTGCGCGGTCTAAACTTGCAGCGTCCACATCGGAGGCGAGGCGCCTGATCGCGCAGGGTGCGGTTCGCCTGGACGAAGAGGTCGTCTCGGACGGGGATCTGCAGCTCGCACCGGGGGAGTACCTGATCCAAAAAGGCAAACGCTCGTTCGTTCGCCTGGAGGTGATGCCGGCCGACTAGAGCACCAGCTTCTCGGCAGACGCACCGACGCCGTAGGGCGCCGGTGGTTCTGTCGTTTCGCCGGTTGTACAGATAGATTCAGAGTTCTGCGAAATAGAGAGTCTGCGAAGAGCGCGGATGCGCCTTCGTCAAGAGGGAGAAACCCTTCCCCAACATGCCACAGGAGGAAGTTTCCATGAAGCCTAAGTGGTTTGCACGCAAGGGACTCGTGTCCCGTACAGGCTTCCTCGTCTCCGCCGTCGCCGCGTCCATGCTGCTGCTGACCAACGTCGGCCCAGCGATGGCGCAGGACGAGGGCGCTATCGGCGGCTGTGTGAGCGCGATAACGGGCGAGGACCTGACAGGCGTCCAGGTGTTCATACCTGGAACGTCGTTCGGGACCCTGTCGGGCGCCGACTGCCGGTATCGGATTACCGGAGTGCCCGCAGGCAACTATACACTGCGCGCCAGCATCATCGGCTACCAGGGATCGGAGATGCCGGTCACCGTCACGGCCGGTGAGGTCGCGACCGCTGACTTCGTGCTGGAAGTCTCGGCCGTAGCCCTCGACGAGGTAGTCGCGACGATCACCGGCGAGCGGCAGCGCCGCGAGCTGGCGACCGACATCTCGACCATCGATGCCAACAACGTCGCCGAGAACACCCGAACGAACTCGTTCGATCAGGTCCTGAAAGGCCAGGCGACCGGCGTGTTCGTGCGACAGGCTTCAGGCACGGTGGGAACCGGCTCACTGGTCAAGATTCGGGGAACGGGCTCGATCAGCCTGAGCAACGAGCCGCTGTACGTTATCGACGGCGCGATTGTGGTTGCGGAGAACTCCAACGGGCTCGACCCGTTCTTCGGGGATCCCGATGACGCGCTCGGTGGACAGAATACGACTCGGCTTAACGATCTGAACCCGGACGAGATCGAGTCGGTCGAGGTGATCAAGGGCCCGGCGGCGTCGGCGCTGTGGGGAGCCCGAGGCAACGCCGGCGTGATCGTGATCACGACGAAGAAGGGGGCGGCGGGGGAAACCCGCTGGAACGCCCGCGTCGATCTCGGCCAAAACCGCGAGAAGACCGACGTTTACCCCGACCAGGTGTTCCAGCCGAGTGATTGGGGGCTGTCCAGCGACACGATCTACGTTACGAACCTGGCCACCCTCCCCGAAGAAGAAGGCGGGATACCGTGGCGCGACGGGCTTTATCAGAACTACCTCGGCAACGTGACAGGCGGAGCCGGCATCTGGAGCTACTTCGGCTCGGTGGCTTACAACAACGAGAAGGGGACGCTGCCCAACAACGCGCTCGAGAAGTTCAACTTCCGCGCTAACTTCGACGTCAGCCCCTCAGACAAGCTCGACCTCTCGTTCTCGAACGGCTACTCGAGCACGAGTGCGGACCTGCCGGACAACGACAACAACGGCTTCGGCTTCCTCGGGAACGCGATCCTCGGGCGACCCAGATGGCGTAATCAAACGCTCACTGATCCGATCACCGGCGAACAGCGAGTCACCTGTCCGTTTGCGGTCGAGCTCGCGCGGGATACCGGTGAGCCGTCGGAGAACTTCGATAGCAGTTGCATACGGGCCCTGTTCGCCTACGGCGGCCCGGACCCGGATTGGGATCCGATCGCGGAGAGGATCAACGGCCAGAAGACCGAGCGGTATACCGGCGCCGGAAACGTGACCTGGAATCCGGTCCAAAATTGGACAAACCGATTCACGCTCGGCTACGACATGTTCTCGAACCGGACGACGTTCATCACGCCCGTCAATCCCGACCGACCGTTTGGGACAGGCTCCCTGGGCTTTGTCGGCAAGCCGAACTACACGAGCCGAAACCTGACCATGCAGGGGACCACGGCGTACAACCTGCAAGTCTCGGATCCCCTGGGCTTCGAGTTCGTGGGTGGCGTGCAGTGGTTCAGGGCGACGGAAGAGGCGACCAACGTGACAGGCCAGACGTTCCCGGCCACCGGACCGGCCGTGAACAACTCGGTCATCAACACCGGAAACGACGCTTTCTTCGAGAACAAGTCGCTCGGCTTCTTCGTGCAGGGCCAGTTCGACTGGAACAGGCGCGTGTTCGTGAACGGTGCCGTCCGTTGGGACAACAACAGCGCGCAGGGTGCGAACCTGGGTATCCAGTCCTACCCGAAGTTCGGTGCCAGCTTCGTGGCGCTGGAGGGCGGCGGTTTCGTCAACAACCTGAGATTCCGGGGCGGTTGGGGTAAGTCCGGGAAACTGCCGGGACCCAACGACGCCAAGGCGCTCCTGGCCACGTCGCAGGTCGCGCTGGCGGGCGTGGATGAGCTGGGTGTTTCTCCCCTTCGTCCGGGCAATTCGGAGCTCTCGCCCGAGACGGGCGAGGAATGGGAGGCCGGCTTCGATATGGCGATGTGGGAGGATCGACTGGGCCTCACGTTCAGCTATTACAACCAGAAGACCAAGAACACGGTCGTAACGAAGCCTTTGCCTCCTTCGACTGGCTTTCCGAATGCCGTGTTCACAAACATCGGGCAGATCGACAACAAGGGCTACGAGGTCGCGCTCGACGTGCTGGCCCTCGCCGCCGAGAACTTCACGTGGGACTTCCGCTTCCTCGTGTCGCACAACGACAACCTGATCACCGATCTGGTCGACCCGTTCCTGACCGGCTTCATCGGCCGCCAGCAGCAGGGCCTGCCCTTCAACTCACAGGCGGCGGAGGAGATCATCATCGGGGACGACGGGGAAGCGAGGGTCCTGACATGTGACGAGACCCCCGGCACCTGGGGCCCGGATGACGCCCGGGCCGGCAACGAAGGTGCCCCGGAGGCCTTCTGCGACCCGCTCGACGACCATCGTTACATTGGTCAGCCGAACGCGCGCTACGAGGGATCGGCCCAGACGACGATCGGCCTGTTCAAGTACGTGCAGCTGTTCGCGCTGTTCGACTTCCAGAACGGAATCACCCAATACAGCAACACCGAGGACTTCCAGGTCGGCTTCGCCGGAAGCTCGATCACGGGGGTCGCCGATCCGGTTACCGGCGAGTTCTCGGACGAGGCCAAGATCAAGAGATTCGCGACCTTCTTCTCGGAGGAGCCCTTCATCTACAAGGCGGATTGGGGCAAGCTCCGTACTGTCTCGATCAGGTTCGATCTGCCCGCGAGCTGGACCCGGGCGCTCAGCATGAAGGGCGTCTCCCTGCAGCTGATCGGCGAGAACCTGGTTACCTGGACGAGCTATCCGGGCTCGGATCCGGAGGCTCGCTGGGGCGGGCAGGCCGAGACATTCACAGCGGACTTTCTGACCTTGGCTCCGCCGAGGCGGTTCATCGGCACGATCAACATCGCGTTCTGACGGCGAATTGTAGGCGGCGGACGGCGGTATCCGGGGGGTCCCGGAGGCCGCGGTCCAGCCGCCGCGATGCCCGGATACGATAGAAAAGGAGCACGCAGATCATGACTAGACTTCGTTGGATCAAGCGGCCGCTGAGTCGGCTGGCCGCTATCAGCCTGCTGGCGGGAGCGATCCCCTCATGCAGCTTGGAAGTGGTCGACCCGGACATCATCACGCCGGAGGACGTGGCCGATCCGGCCTCGATCCCGGTCGTGATTGCCGGACTGGTCGGTGATTTTCAGGTCGCCGTCGATGAGTGGATCCTGTACGGGGGGCTGATCACCGACGAGTTTCTGACGGCCGGGACCTTCCCCACCCGGAGGGAGGTCCAGGAACGACAGATGCTCGTGGCGAACGTCTCCCTCAACGTGGACCTGTGGGAGCCGATTCACACCAACCGGTTCTCGGCGGACAACGCCGTTCAGAATCTCACTCCCCTGGTCGGCGATCCCGAGTTCGAAGATCAGCAGGAGCTCATCCAGGAAGGCGTTGCATTCGGTCAGTATTACGGTGCCTACGCCCGCGTGATGTTGGCCGAGATGTGGTGCCAGAGCATCCTCGGCGGCGGCGAGCCCGAAGCGGTGAGCTACGAGTCCGCTCCGCTCGGGCCGGATGAGCGGATGCAGCAGGCGCTGACGCTCTTCCAGTCGGCGGAGGCCTCGGCCACCGCGGCCGGTCGTCCCGATGTGGCCGTCGCGGCGCGTGTCGGGCAGGCTCGCGCCAACATGTGGCTCGGAAACTACGCCCAGGCTGCGGCTATCGCGGATGGCGTAGACCCCGATTTCGAGTTCTTCTCCGAGTATTCGTCGAACGATATTTCCCAGTACAACAGGATTTACACGTTCACTTACGGGGACGGCAACGATGTCATCCGCTGGACGGTGGGGGATGGCACCGAACCGACGCGAGACTTCGAGAAGTATGCCTTCTACGATGAATGGGTTGACCTGGGCCTGATCTTGGCCGCTGCGCCAAACCCGCCGTTCCAGTCCTTCGATTCCCAGATCGAGGTCCATCTGCAGCTTATTCACGGGTTAGGGAATCCACCCCCGACGGCCGCGGGCCAGAGCTCTCCAATCAGGATCGCCTCGGGCTTCGAGGCCGACATTTATCGGGCAGAGGCTCTGTACCGAGCCGGGGATCAGGCGGCCGCGGCGGCCCTGATCAACTCGAGAATCACGGTTCCGGCCAACAACCCATTCGGTAAGCAGTTCGCGCCGGTGGCTTTCACGGGAAGCTTCGAGGCGGACATCGTCGAGATCGGGCGCGCCTATCAGGCAGGTATGTGGATAAGCGGACAGCGCCACGGGTTCTTCAGGCGCCTGTTTCGGAACGACGGCGTCGATCTCTTCCCGCAAGCGTCTCCCGGCCGGGACACGGCGTTCCCGATCCCGAACCAGGAGCTCGACAACAACCCGGATCTGACCCAGTCCTGCCCGTCCGGCCCGCCGTACAACTAGGCCGGACAGGTGTGAGCGGCCGACCGATCGAGCCGCTTCGGACTCAACGAGAGCGGGAGCCTCTGGCGTCAGAGGCTCCCGCTCTCTCTTATAGCTCCATGCCTGAAATACCGACCCTGCCTGCACTGATTCTGCGGTGCCTCCCGTTCGCGTAGCGATCGGACTGGGCTCGAATATCGGGGCCCGGCTGGTTCACCTTGAGGATGCGCTAAGGAATCTCGAGGTTTCCGTCGAGATCCTGCGGTGCTCCGCCGTCTACGAGTCTGAGCCGATGTACCTGGAGGACCAGCCGCCGTTTCTCAACGCCTGCTGCGTGGGAACGACGAGGCTGCCGGCCCGTTCCCTGCTGGAAGCGCTGCAGGCGATCGAGCGTGGAGCCGGCCGGGAGCGAGGAGGACGCCGGTACGGGCCGCGGGAACTGGATCTGGACCTGTTGCTGTATGGTGACCATCTGATCGAGGAGGCCGGATTGCGAGTCCCACATCCGAAGATGGCCGAGAGGGCGTTCGTGCTCCAGCCGCTCGCCGAGATCGCGGGCGATTGGCTCCATCCCGAGAGCGGCGAGACGATCGCCCGTATGGCGGCCACCCTTCCGCGGGCTGGGCTGCGGCTTCACGCACCGGCGCTGTGCGCCGGGATCGTCGAATGAGCGCGATCCGCATCGTCTCCGGTCTCGTGTTGCTGGCGATAGCCGTCCCGGCCACCGCCTGTGCGGATCGCTCCGACGCGGAGGCGTCCGCCGACGCTGCAGCCGGCTTCGGCGAGGCCCAAAGCTCCGGCGCCGATACGGCCCTGGCCCGGTTGGCGGCGGAGATGCTCCCCGGCGTCGAGGCGAGCAGCCGCATCTCCGCCTCCAGGCCGCCGGCGCTCGCCTCCAGCTCGAGAGAGAACCTGGAGGGCTTCCTCTCCCGAGCCCTTGACGAGCAGCTGCCCGAGGAGAAGGCCGACGCCGTTGCGGCGGTCTACGCCCGTCTCGGTCTGCTGCCGGACACGCTCCAGCTCGGACCCCTCTTCCGCTCGCTGCTCCTGGAGCAGGTAGTCGGCTACTACGACCCGCGCCGCGACACGCTCTACGTGGTCGAAGACGCTCCCGAGGGCCAGCTGCAGCCCATCTTGGTGCACGAGCTGGTTCATGCCCTCCAGGACCAGGTCACCGACCTCGACTCGCTGGTGCGATCGGTCGGCGACCGGAACGACCGCGCCACCGCCGCCCAGGCGGCGCTGGAGGGCCACGCCACCTACGTCATGATGGAGTGGCTCATCTCGAGCCAGACGGGCGCCGAGGTCGACCTGACGGCGATGCCGGATCTCGGCGGCCTCCTCGGCGGCCTGGACCCCTCCCTCCTCGCCGGGACGCCCGTCATGCGGGACGCGCCGAGGATCGTGAGGGAATCCCTCATCTTTCCCTACATCGGCGGCCTCGTCTTCCTGCAGCGGGTGTGGTCGGCGGATCAGGCACGCCCCCTGCCGTTCGGGACCGAGCTGCCCGAGTCGACCGAGCAGGTGCTCCACCCCGAACGGTTTCTCGGCGACCGCGACCATCCCTCCGAAGTCGACTTCACCGCGGATCCGCCGGTCTCCTGGCGCGAGATCCACACGGACGGCCTGGGGGAGCTCGAGACGCGGATCTTCCTCGAGGAGCACCTGGGGGATCCGGATGAAGCGGCGGCGGCGGCCGAAGGCTGGGATGGGGACCGGTACCGTCTGCTGCGTGATGGAGGTCGGGATGTCCTGATCTGGGCGAGCGTATGGGACTCGGAGCGTGACGCCGCCGAGTTCGAGGACGCGGTGACTCGCGCCTTCGCGGAACGGTACGCGGATATCCCGGACGCCCGGGCGGTGCGCGTCGAGCGCGGCCAACGCCAGGGGCGGCCGGTCGTCATCGTGGTGGATGCGCCCGAGGGATTCGACCCGGGCTCCCTCGACGCCGCTCGGAGCCTCGAGGTCGAGGGCGGCTGAGGGCCGGCGGGTGACCGACGGCTCGCTCCGGATAGGGTTTCCGGGCCGAGAGCCGGGAGGCTATGAGGTCCGCATCGAGCGGGGTGCGTTGGCGGATCTCGCGCGGTTGACCCGGCAGGCGGCGGACGCTCATCGCTACGCGATCATCTCCGACAGCCGGGTGGGGCCGCTCTACGGCGAGCGGGCACGTGCGGCTCTTGAGGCGGAAGGCAGGGAGACGCGGCTCTTCACCTTCCCCGCCGGCGAGTGGAACAAGACACGGCAGGAGTGGGCCCGCCTCTCCGATGAGATGCTGGCGGAAGGCTTCGGGCGTGACTCCGCGGTCGTGGCGGTCGGCGGAGGCGTCACGGGCGATCTGGCCGGTTTCGTCGCCGCGACCTACATGAGGGGTATCCCGTACGTCCAGGTCCCCACCTCCCTGCTCGCCATGCTGGACAGCTCGGTGGGCGGGAAGACCGGTCTGGACACGTTGGAAGCCAAGAACGCGATCGGGTCGTTCCACCAACCGGGCCTCGTCCTCATCGATCCCGACTTGCTGGAGACCCTTCCGGCCTTCCAGCTGGCCTCGGGTCTCGCCGAGGCCGTCAAGGCGGCCGCGATCGCGGACGAAGTGCTCTTCGATTGGCTCGAATCGCATGTGGCGAAGCTGCTGGAGAGGGAGCCGGACCTCCTGACGGAGCTCGTTCGCCGGTCCGTGGCCATCAAGGCGGAGGTCGTGGAGGAGGATCCGGAGGAGTCCGGGAGGCGGGAGGTTCTGAATTTCGGGCACACGATCGGACACGCGCTCGAGGCGTTGGGGGGCTACGGCGTTCTGCACGGGGAGGCGGTCGCGTGCGGCATGCGGATCGAAGCGCGGATCGGAGAGATCCTGGGAGTGACAGCCGAAGGATCGGCGGAGCGACTGAACGCTCTCCTCGAGGCCTGCGAGCTGGACCGGCCGGTGGAGGAGGAGTTCACCGCCGAACGGATCCTCGAGGCCGCGCAGGCCGACAAGAAGGTCCGCGGCTCCGTCCTCCGGTGCGTGCTCCTCGAACGGATCGGTCAGATTGCGCCGGCCGCCGACGGCGGCTGGGCACACGAGATTCCTCCCGACGAAGGCCCCGAGCTGCTCGGGGCCGCTTTACGGTCGCCGAAGCGGCGTGCAGATTCCGACTGACCCTCTCGGAGGGCGTGGCGAAAGACCGTACGCCCACGTATGGTGTGATCACGGATGAGTCAGGACACGACGACGTTCGCGACAAATGCCGATCTGCTTACGCTCGGAGCGGTGCTCCGGGCGCAGGCGGACAAGCGCCCCGACGTCCCGTTCATCGTCTTCGGCGAGCGCTCATGGTCCTTCTGCCGGCTGGAGACGGAGTCCACTTGCCTGGCCGCCTCGCTGGCCGAGCTGGGCGTCGAGCCCGGCGACCGGATCGCCGTAGACCTGCCCAACTGGCCCGAGTTCGCGGTTACACTGTTCGCCGCCGCAAAGCTCGGGGCCACGATCGTGCCGCTGAACCCGGAGCTCGCGCCACGGGACGTCCGGTTCATGCTTCGAAACTCCGAGGCCACGGTCGTCGTGGCGGCGGAGCAGTACCGGAGCCGCGATTACCTGCAGCTCTTCGAGACGATGCTGGTGGGCCTGCCGGACCTACAGTACGTCGTCACGGTCGGGGAGGAGGACCTCTGGTACGATGACCGGATCTACCAGTTCGAGGATCTGGTCTCCGCGGGCCGTGGCCGCGAGCTTCCCGATGCCGAGCTGGACCCCGCCGAAGCCGCGCTGGCGATCCTCTATACGGCGGGAACCACCGGGAAGGCGAAGGGCGTCGTCCTGTCGCACGCCAACCTCCTGCAGACCTCCGGCGCCACGGGAGGTGCGATAGGGTTGAAGCCGGACGATGTCACGCTCTGCTCGGTTCCGCTGTTCAACATCTTCGGCATGAGCACGCTTCTGGGGGCGCTGCTCACCGGTTCCACGGTGGTCCTGCAGGAGCGCTTCGAGCCGGCCGAGACGGTGGCGCTGGTCGAGGCCCATCGGGCCACGGTGCTGCACGGGGTCCCGACGATGTTCGTGATGGCGCTGCGGGAGTCGGCGGGGCACGATCTGTCCTCGCTTCGCACTGGCATCGTGGCGGGCGCCCCGGTCGCGACCGATCTCGTGTCCAGGGTGCGGGAGGAGCTCGTTCCGGAGCTGGAGATCGGATACGGCCTGACGGAGACGTCGCCGACGGTGACTATCACCGCTCCGGAGGACCCGGCGGAGAAACGGAGCGGCACCGTGGGCCGGCCGCTGGCCGGCGTCTCCGTGCAGGTGTGCGACGAGGCCGGCGGCGCGCTCCCACCGGGCACGGAGGGGGGCGTGATGGTCAAGGGGTTCAACGTCATGCTCGGCTATTTCCGGCAGCCGGGAGAGACGGCCACCGCTTTCACGCCGGAGGGCTACCTGAAGACCGGCGATATCGGCGTGCTGGACGACGAAGGCTACCTTCGGATCGTCGGCCGAGCCGGGGACGACATCATTCGGGGCGGATACTCGATCCACCCGCGGGAGGTGGAGGACCACCTTCGCTCTCATCCGGCGGTGATGAACGCCGTCGTGGTGGGTCTCCCCAACGAGGTGCTGGGCGAGCTGATCTGTGCTTGTGTTCAGCCGGTCGAAGGTGCGATCATTACGGACGAGGAGTTGCGCGAATACTGCGCTTCGGCGCTGGCAGCCTACAAGGTGCCGGATCTCGTGCGCTTCTTCGAGGTATTCCCTATGATGCCGAGCGGCGGAGTTCGCCGCGCCGAGGTAGCGGAATTGGCGCGCGCGGAGTTGTCCGGCTCGGAGGGCTGACTGCCGAGATCGGCGTCGCCCGCATGCCGCCAGGCTCGACCGGAAGCGTCGGTCGAAGGCCCGCCGGCACCGGTTTGAGGAGGCCCCGGTCGGCCTCCCAGGAAGATGGAGAGACTCCCCGGATCGTCCCCCTCGGGTGATCCCGAGGGCGAGATCGGGGGGCCTCTCGCCCGCGCAAGCGGGTTAAGTCATAATGAAAACGGACACTTACGTCCGCAATGACAAGCGAGAGGTAA
>JBDGZR010000057.1:0-30083 GCA_039588495.1 Gemmatimonadota bacterium
GAGCCCGCGCGCACCAGCGTCTCGACCATGTACTCGAACTCGCCCCAGCTCGAGAACTCGCGCGGGATACCGGTTCGCGGGAAGGCGCGCCAGGTCATCGTCCGGTACGACTTGAGACCCGTGTCCCGGCCCATCCAGAACGGTGAGCTGGTGGAGAGTGCGAGCACGTGCGGAAGGAAGTAGCGGGCCACGTTCATGGCGTCGATCAGGAACTCCCGGTCTTCGATACCGACATGCACGTGCATCCCGAAGATCAGGTTCTTCTTGGCGATGTCCCGCAGGTCCTCGTAGATGCCGAGATAGCGCTCCAGCGGCGTGATCTCCTGCTCCCTCCAGGAGGAGAAGGGGTGCGTGCCCGCCGCCGCGATCCGCAGCCCGCTCTCTGCCACCTTGTCCGAGACGAGGCGTCTCAGGCGCACGACCTCCTCGCGGGCCTCGGCCACGGTCTGGCACACATTGCTGCCGACCTCGACCACGGACTGGTGCAGCTCCGGCTTGAACTCCTGCAGCTCCTCCTGGTCGGAGTCCAGGATCTCGGTGATGTAGGAGGCGAGCTCCCGCGTCTCGGGGTCGATGACCTGGTACTCCTCCTCGATCCCGATCGTGAGCGACGGTTCTTTCATGAGATCACCGTATCCCTGGGTCCGAACGCCGGCAAGCCGTTCATCCCGCTTCTCGACCTCTAAGGAGCGTACCCATGGTGCGTCCTAGTGCGAGGGTCGACGGCCGCTTCTACATTGGGGCCCGTCCCAGGCACCCCGCCCCATGAAGGAGGTAGGTCATGAGAGTTCACAGGCTCTGGCTCGCGAGCCTCGCGGCTCTACTGCTGCCGACGGCAGCGGCAGCGCAGGACGGCGAAGGGCCGCAGATGTTCTTCGTCCATCAGGAGCACGTGAAGCCGTCGATGATCGGCGAATACGAAGCGGCCGCCGGCGATTGGATGGAGCTGATGAGCGGCAGCGCCGCGGCGCAGGGGAAGATCGCGTACTACGCGTACTCCGGTCCCCAGATCGGTTACGTCTACGTCGTTCCGATTGACGGCTTCAGCCATTTCTCGGAGATCGGCGATGCCTTCGATGCGGTGTCCGAAGAGGTCGGTACGCCGTGGGAAGAAGCGGGGAATCGATCGGACATGGCGGCGGACCACTTCGAGAGCGGCTTCTACGTTCACAGGCCGGATCTGTCCTACGAGCCGGAGAATCCCCGGCTGAGCGATGACGAGGCCCGGATGGTCCACTGGGATTTCTGGTACGCTCTCCCCCACAAGACCGACGATCTGGAGGCGGTGGCGAGAGAGTTCGTCGAGCTTTACACGTCGAAGGGCCTCGACACCGGCTGGAACGTCTATCAGGCGATCACGGGGGGTGATCTGCCGCTCTACGTAGTGTCTGTTCTGGCTCGAGACGAGGCGGATTTCTACGCGAACGAGGCGCGGCTGAACGAGCTCGCCGGCGCCGAGGCCGAGAAGTTGGGGATGAAGGCGCTCAAGGCGGCGCGCCGGATCGAGCCGTTCATCGGCTGGTTCCGGCCGGACCTCTCCTTCCCGGGGGAGGGTGGAGAGTGATGCTGGGCTGGCTGGCCGCGTTCTGCCTGTTCTGGGTGGTCGCGTCGCTCTATCTGGGCGGGCTGGACGTGGAGTTGGAGGGTGGCTCCGGCTTCCGTCAGCTCCTGGGGCTGCTGGTCATGAACGTCCTCTTCCTGGCCGCCTGGCGGGCTCTGGCCGCCGCGCTCGGCGGTCTCGGCGGCCTGCCGGGCGTGGTTCTACCCTTCCTTCTCGCCGTTCTCCTCGTGCCCGTACTCGCCAGAGCGGGCTTCGGAACGCTGGGCGTCAAGGTCCGCCGAGGGGACGGCGCCCAAGCTCACTAGAGGGGCACCCCGTGGGGGTCGGTGTTCGGCTTCGGCAGACTAGCCGCCCGGCCCCTCTCCCCACGGCCGGATGAAGTCCTCGGTCTCCACCCCGAGGGCGTCCGCGATCCGCGTTATGTAGTTGAAGTAGGCGATCACCTGCGTCGCGTCGTGGATCGCGGTATCGTCGAATCCGTGAGCTCGGAGCTGGTCCAGATCAACGGGTGACATCTCCTGCTGGCGGTGCGTGAGCTTATCCGCGAACTTGCACAGCGCCCGGTCGGCAGCGGAGAGATCCGCCTCCCGCCAGTTCCTCGCGATGTCGTGCACGAAGCTGTCTGCTTCCTCTTCGGTCTCGAACTGCTCGGTGACCTCGGCCCGGAGGTCGTGCGCGTGCGCTTGCGTTCAGTAGCGGCAGTCGAGCTCGACCGATACCACCGTGGCCAGCAGCTCGCGCTGAGCGCGGGATAGCGGCGAGCGACCGAACATCAGCGCGCCGTAGAAACCGATGCCCGCCTTCAGCACCCGCGGGTTCAGGCTCATGATGTGGACGATCTTCCAGACCCGCCCCGCGCGCTCCCCCGCCTTGTCGAACTCCTGTTTCAAAAGCCCGGTGGCCTCATCGATCGGGATCTGACGGATCCAGGGCATCCCCTGCACTCCCTTCTGTTTGGACGTGCGCATAAGACGTTAGTCCACCCAAGATGTCTCGGTCCGCCGAGCCCGCGCCAGTACAAAGCGCCAGTGCAAGTTGGTTCACCATTGGCACATAGGTTATCATGCGGCCGTGGCGAACGAGACGTCCGACGCCGTGTGGGATGAGCTTCCCCGAATCGTCGAGCCGGTGTTCAGCATCGACGAGCGGCCCGAGAGCTGGTGGGAAACGCTCCTCTACGGCTGGCAACACACGCTCGTGGACATCTCACCCTTCGTGCTTCCGCTCGCGGTCGCGGCTGCCATCGGGATGTCTCCCGACGAGGAGGCCTCGCTCATAAACTTCGGCCTCTTCTCAATGGGTGTCGCGACCCTCATCCAGACGACGATCGGCAACCGCCTCCCCATCATCCAGGGCCCGTCGGCCACGCTGACCGGAACCCTGGCTCCGGTCGCCTCGCAGCTCGGTCCGGGCGCGATGTGGGGCGCCGCCTTCGGGGGCGGCTTGGCGGAGATGGCCTTCGGCGCCACCCGCGCCCTCACTCTGCTGCGGCGCTTCTTTCCGCCCGCCGTGGCGGGAGTGGTGGTGCTGACGATTGCTCTTGCCCTCGGCCAGGTGGCCGTTCGCCTCATGGTCGGAGACGGGCAGGCTCTGAACTTCGTGCTGGCCGGAGCGGTGCTGGCTCTCGTGGCGCTCCTCCAGCTGCGCCTCAAGAACGCCTTCGGCGGGGTCCTGTCCCGCGGTGCGATCTTCGTCTCGATCTGGGTGGTGGGGATCGGCCTCGCCGGAGTGCTCGGCGAGGTCGATTGGTCGCTTGTCGGCCGGAAGGAGTGGATCGCCTGGCCGAGCCTGTTTCCGTGGGGAGGCCCCGGTTTCGGCTGGACCTTCGTCGGGGGGGCCTTTCTGGCGGTGGTGGCTGGCTACTTCGGGTCGATGGTCGAATCGCTGGGCGACTACGCGGCGACGTGCGCCGTCGCCGGCGAGCGCTACACGGTGCGCCACATGAACCGCGGCATCTTCGCCGAAGGTCTCGGCAGCGCGGTTGCCGCGGTGCTGGGCGGCCTGCCGTGCACGAGCTACACGCAGAACGTGGGCATCATCGCGGCGACCCGGGTGGCCAGCCGCACGGTCGTTCGGGTGGCGGCCTTGATCCTCGCCCTGTACGGCCTCAGCCCCAAGTTCGGGGCTCTCCTCGTGGCGATGCCGCGCGCGGTTCTGGGAGGCGTGTTCGTGCTGGTATGCGGGATGATCGCGGTCTCCGGGATCCGTCTCCTCGGCGCGGCCAAAGAGACGACGGCCAACTACCTCGTGATCGGTCTCACCCTGGTGCTGGCTATCGGGCTGCCCACCTACGTGCGGTACGGGCTCGGCGAGCCATGGCTGCAGGAGCTTCCGCTGCTGCTCCGGCTCGTCCTCACCAATCCCGTCGTGCTCGCGGTGATGGCGGCCGTCGGCCTCAACGCGCTCACATTCATGGCCGCAGCGTCCGAGGCAGCACCACCCGCGGAGGAATCAGCCGCGGCCGAGGAGGCTGTGGATTAGGCGGAGAGCATCTCCTCGATCGCCGGGCGGGGTAGGGCGCCGGTCTGGCGCGCCGCGGGCTCGCCTTCCCTGAACAGTATGAGGGTGGGAATCCCCTGGATCCCGAACCGTCGAGCGAGTTCCGGGTTGCGGTCCGTGTCCAGCTTCGCCACGAGCAGCTCTCCGGTTCGCTCCCTGGCGATGTCATCCAGGATCGGGGCCATCACCTTGCACGGGCCGCACCAGTCCGCGTAGAAGTCGACCAGAACGGGGACTTCCGCGTCGGATATGAGCTTCTCGAAATCCTCGCCCTCCACGCGCACCGGCCGGTCCACGAGGATCGGCTTCCGGCACTTCCCGCAAACCGGGCGTCCCTCGGCTCCGAGGTCCAGACGGTTCAGGGTAAGGCAGAATGGGCAACGGAGGGTGACGTGGCTTGTGGTGGCCGTACTATCGGACATGCGCGCTCGCTCCTTGGGCGACGTCGGGACCGGTCCTGTGGGATCTTCCCCCACAACGGGCTGCGCCCCTTTCCCGACAGACTCGGATTGCCTGCCATGATACCCTGATTCGGTGTTGGGATCCGCTAAAGATGAGGCAAATGCGAGAAAGCCGCGCAGGCCGTCTCCGCCGCACCATCGCGCTGATCGGTCTCCTTCTGCCGTTGGCGTGCCGGGGGTCGGCCGATCTGTCCGCTCAGGTCGTCGCCGACTCGATCGGCGAGCATCTCTACGGTCTGGGCTGCGCGAACTGCCATGGGCAGGATGGGCGTGGAGCCGATCCTGATAAGGTCGCCTTCGACGTTCCGCTGCCGGACTTCTCGGACTGCAGCTTCGCCTCGCGCGAGCCCGACGCAGACTGGATCGCTGTCGCGCACCAGGGTGGCCCGGTGCGCGGCTTCGACCGCACGATGCCCGCCTTCGGGGAAGCGTTTTCGGAGGAACAGCTGCAGGCGATCATCGACTACATCCGGACCTTCTGCGGCGATCCGAAATGGCCGCGCGGAGAGCTGAACTTCCCGCGGCCCCTGGTCACCGAGAAGGCCTTTCCGGAGGACGAATTCGTCTATGAATTCGGCGTTCGGACCGAAGGGCCGGGTGCCGTGGGCAACGCGTTCGTTTACGAGCGTCGGTTCGGCTCCAAGAGCCAGATCGAGGTGAGGCTGCCCTTCGGCTTCCAGGACCTGACGCCCCGCGATCCCGAGGTCGTCCCTCTCGACTCGGCGGACACCGGCTGGCGGGCCGGGCTGGGGGATGTGGAGATCGCGGTCAAGCACGCCTTCCTGCACAGCCTGAGAAGTGGCACGATCGTGAGCGGTGCCCTCGCCCTTAAGCTGCCGACCGGCACCACCAGCAACGGGTTCGGCGTCGGGACCACGGTGTTCGAGCCGTTCCTGTCCTTCGGGCAGCTGCTGCCTGTAGACATCTTTCTTCAGGGCCAGGGAGTGTGGGAGATCTCGACGAACACGGAGAAGGCGCCGAGTGAGGCGGCTTGGCGCGCTGTCCTCGGCAGGAGTTGGACGCAGGGTCGGTGGGGGCGGGCCTGGACGCCGATGGTCGAGCTCCTGGGCAGCGCCGAGCTGGAAAGCGGAGGAGCCACGGATTGGTCGCTGGTGCCACAGATTCAGGTCACGCTCAACAAGCGCCAGCACATCATAGCGAACATCGGGGTCGGTCTACCGCTCGACGACACGGACGTACGGAGCCCGGAGATCCTCTTCTACGTGCTGTGGGAGTGGTTCGACGGCGGCTTCTTCGCCGGTTGGTAGGCGGATATGAAGACACCAGATCGGAGAGTCTGATGAACGGAACTGCGGCATCACCGGAACCTTCGAACGGGCGGGCGAAGCGATGGGCCTCGCGGGTCGTTCTCGCCGGCCTGGCGCTGGGCCTAGCGGCCTACTCCACGCTTACGGTATCGGGCGCGGTGCTGCTGGCGGGCAGCCACGATGAGAACGGCACGATCAGGGGCCGCGTAAGCCTCTCGGGCGGCGTCCAGTTCGCGGGAGAGGCGCCTGCACCGGAGCCGATCGACATGGCGGCGGACGAGTACTGTCTCTCCGCCCACGAGGGCGAAACCGTGCTGGATTCTCCCATCCTCACGGACGAGAACGGCTTTCTGCGCGATGTCGTCGTGTACGTGAAGGGCGGCCTCGCCGAAGGCGATTATCCGGAGCCCGAGACGACGGAGCTGCTGGATCAGGAAGGCTGCCTCTACGCCCCGAGATCGCTCGCCGTGCGGGCCGGCCAAACGCTCGTGATCCGCAACAGCGATGCGACGCTACACAATGTGAACGTCAAGGCCCGTGAGAACAGGGGCTTCAACATCGGCCAGCCGATCAAGGGGATCGAGGCGAAGCGCTCCTTCGACGCCCCGGAGATCGGGATCGAGGTGGCGTGTGACATTCACGGCTGGATGCACGCCAACATCTCCGTCTTCGACCACCCCTACTTCGACGTCACGCGCCCGGATGGCGGCTTCACCATCGAGAGCCTGCCTCCCGGAGATTACGTGATCGAGGCATGGCACCCGGCGCTCGGCGCCGTGGAGACCGCGGTCAGCGTCCCGGCGACAGGCAGCGCGGAGGTCGAGCTCGTCTTCGAGCCCTAGTCGTCAGGGAGCTCGAGCGGCTCCAGCCGGGGCAACAGCTCGAGCTCCGAGTCGGCCACCAGCTCCCGGAACGCCGATACGTCCTCGCCGAACACGCGGTTGATCTCCGTCAGCGCATCGGCCACCGCTTCCTCCGCCAACCGGAGGAAGGTGAGCTGGGCCGGCGTGGGCGCGTCGCTCGACGAGCCGAGCGCGAAGAGGGCCCGGCCGGCTTTGCTCCACGGCTTGTCGGCGCTATACGGGATTCCCTTCGTATCCGGCGGAACCCAGAGGTTCTTCTCGAGCTCGGTGAGCGTCTTCTTCAGCTTCTGCCCCGATTCCTGGAGAGCCTCGAGCGGGCCGTCCTCGCCGTCGTCACCGTCGGCCGCGCCCTCTCCTCCGTCCCCGGGATCCGCTTCATCGGCTTCCTTCAGCGCCAGCCGGACCTTGCCGAGCAGGACGTCCACGTCCTTGCGAGTCCTGTAGATCCGGGTGATCGCCTCGGCAAGCACGTCGCGCACCTCGCCGGCCCGCGTCATCGCTTCGCGCTTCGCGACTCGCTCCGCTTCGGAGATGTTCTCGCGCGGATCGGGGAGGACCCGCACCGTCCCCTCGGTCTCATGGTCGTTCAGCGAGAGACGGACGGTGTACGTGCCGGGCAGGACAGGCCTCCCCGAGCGCTGGAAGGGCGATTCCACCTGCGGCTCGCCGGTCTCGGGGCGTTTGGACGGATCACCTCTCAGGTTCCAGGTGACGCGGTTCACGCCCAACTTGACGGGCCGCTCGAACGTCCGAACGATCTCACCCGCGTCGTCGAGCACCTCGATCGTGATCTGCGGTCCCTTCTCCCTGCCGCCGGGCCCGCGGCCAGGCCCGCCGCCGGGTTCGGCCATGTGAGGCCGGTCTCCGGGCTCGGCTTCCGCGGTTTCCGCTTCGCCGCTCTGCTCCGCCTCGCCACCTGCTTCGGCACGCTTCTCGGCGCGCTCTCTTTCCTTGCGTGCCCGCTCCGCGTCCTCGTCCGGATGGGGGAGATCGGGCTGGTTGGCCGAGAAGGTGATCATCGCCCCGTAGGACCGATTCTCGCCCCGGAATTCTCCGTCGCCCGGGAAGCGTGAGGCACCGGTCTGCTTGACGCGATGCTGGATGGCGTCCGGCGTCTGGAAGAGATGGAGGGGTCGGGAGAGGACCTCGGCCGTCAGGCCTCGAAGGGCGCTGATGTCGTCCAGGATGTACGCGGCGCGGCCGTGCGTGCCAAGCACCAGATCGTGCTCCCGCGGCTGCACGACGAGGTCGCGGACGCCGACGGTAGGCACACCGTGCCTCCACGCGAACCAATCACCGCCTCCGTCGGTCGATACGTAGAGACCGAACTCCGTCCCGAGGAAGAGGAGGCTCGGGTCCACCGGATCCTGAGCGATCGAGAGCGCGTAGCCCCACACGTCATCCTCGCCCGCCAGGCGCGCCCAGCTCTGGCCGAAGTCGCTCGTCCGGAAGACGTACGGCGTCCAGTCGGAGCGCCGATGGTTGTCGAAGACCACGAACGCCGTCGCCGCGTCGAAGCTGGAGGGCTCGACGTGCGGGATCCACGTGTTGGCCGGCACGTCCGGCACGTTGGCCTCGACGCTCGTCCACGTCGAGCCGCCATCCATCGTGACGTGGAGCCGCCCATCATCGGTGCCGACCCAGATGACTCCACGCTCAACGGGGCTGGGTGCGATCGCGATGATGCTGGTGAAGTTCTCTGCGTTCGTGACGTCCACCGTGAGGCCTCCGCTCTCGGCCTGCCGTTGCCACTCCGGGTTGTCGGTGGTGAGGTCGGGGCTGATGATCTCCCATCCATCCCCCCGATTGGTCGAGCGGTGGACGAACTGGCTTCCGTAATAGACCGTGGCCGCGTCGAACGGGTCCTGAGCAAAGCCGGCGTTCCAGTTGAAGCGTAGCACCTCGCCCTCGGGCGGCGCCGGCCGGATGTTCTTCCGCTCCCCCGTGACCAGGCTCCATCGGAACAGGTTGCCGCCCTGGCTCATCGCGTAGCCCTGCATCGGATCGTCCGGGAAGGGAGCGGTGTCGAAGCCGTCGCCGAATCCCACCTCCTCCCAGTGGTGGTTTCGGATCCCTCCGTTCTCCCACACCGAGCTCGGACCCTTCCACGAGCCGTTGTCCTGCATGCCGCCGTAGACGTTGTACGGCAGCTCTTCATCCACGCGGATGTGGTAGTACTGGGCGAGAGGGAGGTTGGAGACGAATCGCCAGGTGTCTCCACGGTCCTTCGAGATCGCGACGCCGCCGTCGTTCCCGATGATGATGTGACGGGCGTCGCTCGGGTTGATCCACATCGCGTGGTGATCCGGGTGGACGTCGTTGAAGGAGACGAGTTGCCCCCAGGACTTGCCGGCGTCGTCGGAGACGCTGATTCGTGACCACAGGCTGTACACGCGGTTCGGGTACTCCGGGTCGACCCGCAGATCGGCGTAGTAGAAGGGGCGGTTGCCGAACTCCTCTTTCGCTCCCGTGTTCTTCCAGCTCCGCCCACCGTCCGTCGAATGGTAGAGGCCGTTCTCCTTCGCCTCGATGAAGGCGTACATGATCTCCGGCGACGACCGGGAGATCCCCAGTCCGATACGGCCCAGATCCCCTTCGGGAAGACCGTCCTCCGGGGTGAGCCGAGTCCAGCTCTCTCCTCCGTCGCGCGTAACGTGGAGGCCCGAGCCCGGACCGCCCGACTTGAAGAACCAGGGCCAGCGCCGGTACTCCCACATCGCCGCGAACAGGACATCAGGGTTCTCGGGGTGCATGACGAGATCGGCGGCGCCCGTCTTCTCATCGATGTACAGGACCTTCTCCCACGTCTTCCCTCCGTCGCGCGTGCGAAAGACTCCGCGCTCGAGATTCTCGCCCCACTCGCGACCCATCGCGGCGACGAAGGCCACATCCGGGCTCGACGGATCCAGCACGATCCTTGTGATCCGCTCGCTGCCCTCCAGCCCCAGGTGCTCCCATGTCTCGCCTCCGTCCCGGGTCCGGTAGACGCCGTTCCCGACCGAGACACTGTTGCGGACGTTCCCTTCACCCGTCCCGACCCAGAGCACGTCGGGGTCGCTCGGATGAACGGCAAGGGCGCCGATCGCCGCGACCGGTTGATCGTCGAAGATCGGCTCGAAGGAGAGGCCTCCGCTCACCGATTTCCAGACGCCGCCCGTCGCGGCTCCCACGTAGACGATCGTGGGATCGGAGGGCGCCGCTACGACATCGGCAACCCGGCCGCTCATCCCGGCCGGTCCGATCGAGCGGGCCTCCATGCCCGCCAGCAGATCGGCGTCGATCTGCTGCGAGAAGCCCGCGGCAGGGTCGATGAGAGCGGCGAATACGGAGGCCATGCCGAGCACGGCGGCCTTGGCTGCGTGGTTGCTCATCTCTTCCTTTAACCGTTGAAATCCTCTGAAGTTCTTTCGAAAGTCGGGCCAGAACATACCCAACCCGCTCCCCTGTTTACCAGGGGTCTAGCTCATCATCCGGTTGCTCGGCACGCTTCGGCGGAGCGCGTGGTCCGCGTGGCCCCCGCGACCGACTGGCGTCACATTGTGCACTCGCACGCGGCTCGCGGTCTTTTCAATCCGGGTCCACCGCAGGTCAACCCTTTGAGCCAGTGGCGTTCAATGCGAATCAGGCACCTTCTCACCGGCGTGTTAGCTCTGCTCGTACCGGCGGCCTCGGTCGCGCAGGAGGCTTCGTCGTCATCTCCGACCGTCGGGGTCGTGCTCTCCGGCGGTTCGGCGAAGGGCCTCGCTCATATAGGCGTGTTGCGCGTGCTTGAGGAGCATGGCGTGCCGGTGCACGTCGTCACCGGCACCAGCATGGGAGCGATCGTCGGAGGGTTGTACGCGGCGGGGTACACGCCGTCAGAGCTGGACGAGATCGTTCGAGAGGTGGATTGGGCCGCGCTGTTCGGTGGTGTGGGCGGGAGTCCCGATCCCCCGGATGCCGATTGGGCGAGCGGTCAGCATGTCTTCGCGCTTCCTCTCAAGAACGGTCTGCCGACTCTGCCGTCGAACATCGTATCGGGACAGCAGGTGTTTCAATTGCTTGCCCGTCTCACATGGGGTGCGCACGGCGTGCGCGACTTCTCCAAGCTCCGCGTCCCGTTCGCCGCCGTGGCAGCCGACCTGGAGACCGGGGAAGCGGTAGCGCTGACCTCGGGATTCCTTCCCGACGCGATCCAGGCGAGCATGGCGCTGCCTGCCGTGTTCGAGCCGGTGAAGATCGGGGGTCGCTCGTTCGTCGACGGTGGCGTGGTGCGAAACCTGCCCGCGCAGGACGCGATCGAGCTCGGGGCATCGGTGCTCATATGCTCCGATGTTTCCGATCCCCTGATCCCGGCGGACAGCATCGACACGGCGCTGCAGACGATGACACAGGTGATGCTGTTCGAGGGCGACAGGTCCAACGAGGAGCAGCGAGCGCTGTGTGATGTGACCCTGCGAATGCAGTTCGCTCGCGGTGCCGGCATGGAGTTCACGCGCGCCGCCAACCTGATCGCGTTCGGGGATTCCGCGGCGCGCGCTTCGATCGACGACATCCTGGCCGCTACGCGAGGTTCCTCGCCCGCTCGGTCCACGTTCACGCCGCTACCGGACACCGTCAACGTGAGCACGATCTCGGCGTTGCTCGATGGCGAGCCCGACGCAGCCGCGCTTGGCAAGGGGCTCGGACTCGAGCTGCCCGACAGCTTGACGGCCGTCGATCTGGACGGAGTGCTCTCGAAAGCCTACGGGAGTGGACGGTATCGATTCGTGCACTACCGGACGGATTCGATCGCAGCGGCGGAAGGCGCCGGGTCCGACCGGTCGCTCGTCGTACAGGCCGAGCGCGCCGACCGGGCACGATTGGGCTTCGGGTTGCGCTACGAGAGCACCTACAAGGCGTCGCTGCTGCTGACGGGCTTGTTCCATGGGTTGGGGAACCCGACTTCCGATCTGCGCCTGGATCTCCGTCTGGGACAGCAGATCCGAATCGCTGGGGCGTATCTCTACCGTGCCACGCCGGGAACGGCCTTCGCGGCTGGGGGAAGCGTCGGCTTCACGAGGGCGCCGGTCGACGTATTCGATGCGGGCCAGACCGTGGCCGAGCTTCGCTTCGATTCGTACACGGCGGATGGGCTTGCCGGGGTCGCCTTCGGTCCACGCGCCAACCTGGCCTTCCGGATTCATGCTGAACACCTGCGCGGAAAGACCGCTATCGCAGCCGACGCCGCCGATTCGACCAGCACCTTCTACACCCTCGGCGGAGGGTTCCGAGCGAACTGGTACGATCGCGAGTACTTCCCGATGCGCGGTGCTGCGATCGTGGCGAAGTCCGAGTTCGCGAGCACGGCGATCGGGAGCGGAGCTACGTTTTCGCACCATGTGGTCGACCTGCACGGGCACCTCCCGTTCCACCGTCGGGCAAGCGTCATGGCGAGGGCGACGGTAGGTGGCGCGTCGGGTGATGGCCTACCGCTCAACTACGTCTTCACGCTGGGTGGAGCCAACCCGCAGTTCATCTGGCCCGATCGCCAGTTCCCGTTCTTCGGCATCGAGAATCAGGAGCTGAAAGGCCGTGCCATTCAGCGATTCTCTGTGGGTGTGCGCATCGAGCCGATCGATCGGTTGTTCGCGTCGGTCGAGTGGAACACCGGTACGACCTACGAGACGTGGGCGTTCGATCCCGGCCAATACCTGAACGCGTATGGGATTACGTTGGGGGCGGGGACCCCCTTCGGTGGAATCGCTCTTCGGTTGGGCGGCCTGGGTACCGAAGGGCCCATCTTCCAGATCGACTTTGGCTCCCGGTTCTAGCCGACGGTTGAGGCGCTCGGAGGCTCATACCGCTCGCCTCGCCGTACTCGCCGCCACACTCGCCGCCATCCTCGCCGGCCTGGTCCTGGGGACCGCGGCCGCAGCGCACGCCCAGGATGTGAAGCCGGCGCGACCTCCCGCAGCGCCATCCGACACGGTTGACGTTAGCACGGACTCCGCGGCCGCCGACACGCTGGCCGGTATCCTCCAAACGCTGGTGGTGCGGGTCACGCGACCCCTCGTCGTGGGTGGGTCGAGCGCCTTCGAGGCGGACCTGGACTCGATCGCATTCCTCGAACCGTCGGCGACGCTGGCCGATCTGTTGAGGGAGATGCCCGTGCTGCGTGTGCGGGAGAACTCTCGCGGCGAGATGCACGTGTCACTGCGAGGGTCCGAATCCCGCCAGGTACCCGTTCTGCTGGATGGGACCGCCCTCACCTACGGCTGGGACAACCGGACCGACCTTTCGTTGATCCCGCTTACGGGCGTGCGTCGGGTTACGACGGTCCGCGGCCTCTCGTCGCTCCTTGCCGGGCCGAATGTTCTCGGAGGAGTCATGCGGCTCGACATCTCCACGGAGCCGTTCGCATCGACGCACCTCGAACCCCTTCGCGTGCGAACGGCGATCGACCACACGGGAGGGGGAAGTGTCGACGGTGGCTTCGGCGGCGTGATCGGCAGCGAGACACAGCTGCTCCTTCGCGGCGGAGCCGGTTTTCGAAGTCGTGGCGACCTACCGATTCCGACGGGCATCGAACAGCCGCTCCCCGCTCTGCCCGGCGAGCGTCTGAACAGCGATGCGGAACAGGTCAACGGCTTCCTGTCGGCGCGCTTGCAGGCGAAGGGTGGTGCCTCGGCGTCCCTTTCCTCAGTCGCGTACGGGGCCCGGCGAGGGGTGCCGCCCGAGCTGCACGTGCAAGACCCCAGGCTGTGGCGGATTCCGAACGTTTGGCGCTGGACCACCGTGCTGGCCGGAAGCAGCGGATGGCTCGGAGCCGGCGACAACTGGCAGCTGGGCGGCAGCGTCGGGCTGGACTTCGGGGGTAACGAGATCGACGTCTACGAGACGCCTGGCTACGAAGATGTCATCGGCGGCGAGGAGGGAGATGACCGGACCCTCACCTACCGCCTCTTCGTCGATCGTTCGTTCGGATCGGACCTCCTGGCTGCGGCGTTCACGTTCGCCGACGCCGACCACGACGAGCTGCTCGAGCCGGGCGACGAGGCGAGCTACAGCCAGCGCCTCTGGAGCGGTGCCGTGGAGTTCGAGAAGACACTCTTCCACCGCGGCGATGGGAGCGGTGCGGCTATTACGGTAGGCGGCAGCCTGGATGGATCGGACACGCCGGAGACGGGAGGTCGGCCGGAGCGTGACGTGCTGTGGGATTGGGGGGGAAAGCTCACAGGCTCCTGGACGTTGGCCGGAGGCGTGACCCGGCTCCATGCGGGGTTCAGCCGGCGGGCGCGCTTCCCCCTCATCGTCGGCGAAGCGGGGGTGACCGCCAGCGGCGAGAGCTGGACGGTCCAGGGGGTCGCGTTCCACCAGAGACTGAACGATGCGGTCGTTCGGACGGGGCTGGGCGAGGGAAGGTTCACACGGGAGAACCGGGACCGGATCCTCAGCACCGGCGTCGAGCTCCTCGGCTCCTGGCGCCTGCGCTCTTTCTTCGGCTCGCTCGATCTGACCTTGCAGAACGTGGACCTCGACGACCCCACGGCGCCGGAGGATCAGCGCCGTGCCGAGTACCAGCCGGCGGTCAGCGGGAGCCTCGAGCTCGGCGTCAGGGCGCCTCTGACGATCGACACGCGGCTCCTGATCGACTACATCGGCCGCCGCTACTGCGTGAACCCGGATCTCGGCAGTGACCAGGAGCTCCAGGCGAGCACCGCCCTCGGGTTCCAGCTCTGGCGGGATTGGTCCTTCCGGGCCGGTCCCCTGCGTCGCTTCCGGGCGCTTGCTGCACTGGAGAACCTCACCAACGGCGAGATATACGATCAGTGCGGCCTACCGAGGCCCGGACGGGTTTTTCGGATCCAGGTGGAGGTCGGCTAGCGCACCGTTGTCCACCACTCGCGGGGCTTCCACCGTTCGCCGAAACCCAGTTTCTTGTCCAGCCAGAGCATCAAGCGGCGAAGGGGGGTGCCGGCGAGCACACGGCCGACACGAGCCCACCAGCGGGAGAAGTCCTTGTTGTAGGGGCAGACCCTGAGGCAGATGGCGCAGTCGCTGTTTTGCTTTACCCAGTAGTCGAAGCAGCGCTCTCCGTCGATCGACCACTTCCGCACGCCGCGCAGGTTGGATTCGTTGTGCACATCCGTCGTCGGGTCGCCAGCCGAGATCGCCTTGACCGGGCAGGCGTCGCTGCAGCGACGGCAGATGTCGCAGAACTCCTTGACGCCGAATCGGATCGGCGAGTCGGTGGCTAGCGGAAGATCGGTGAAGATCTTGCCCAGTCGGACGCGTGGGCCGAACTCCTTCGTGATCAGGAGCCCTAGCCGGCTGTACTCTCCGAGTCCCGCCTTGATGGCATAGGGGACCGCGAGAGAGGAGTCGTTCATGCTCGCGATCGCCTCGTAGCCGAGGTTCCGGATGTACTGAGCCGTCGAGAGCACGACGAGCGCATCGTGCGAGTAGCCGAGGCCGGTGGCTGCGCCGCTGAGGGCTGAAGGAACGGTCCGGATCCAGTCGTAGTCCATCCGCTGGGCGGTTACGACGACCCAGCCCAGGCCGGCGGGGATGTCGTTGGGTCGCTCCGTCATCGAAATGTCACTGAACTTCGAGGTGTACATCCAGCGCTCGTCGAGCTCCGTGATCCCGACGAGGCTGGCGCCGAATGCCTTCGCGACCCGCTTCATCTCACGCGCCGCCACCTCTGGCGACTCGAACTCGGTCCTCTCGCTCGCGACCCCGCGCTGGAGCGTGAAAGCATCGGTGAACCCCTCTCGGCGGTCCTCGAACTCCTTCAGCTCCGTAAAGATGTCGCTGACGTGCCAGGCGGCGTTTCGAAGCGCGTAGTCCTTCTGGGTGAATCCGTCCGCCTTGCGCCAGCTCTCCAGGGCCTCCCGGTACGTCCGGTAGAAGAGGGCCGACTTGTCGCTCTTGACCCGCTCATCCCACCAGGAGCGACGGAACACGTCGTACTTCTGATTGAAGCGCTCGAACTCCGGCGTGATCTCGAAGCCGGCTCGCTCGTCCGAAGACTGGAAGCCGGTTCGCTCGTCGCTCATCGGTCCATTATCCAATACGGGTTAGACCCGGACGACCAGCCGGTCGAACATCCTCCGGGAGGCTTCGGCGACCTCTGTCACGGCACCGTCGAAGGCATCCTGGTTGGCCTTCGAGGGCTGCCGATATCCGCTGATCTTCCGCACGAACTGGAGGGCCGCGTCCTGCAGTTCCTCATCCGTAGGCTGCCCCTCCGGCCGCCTCAGTCTCTTGATGTTCCTGCACATGGTTCTCGATCTCCCCGTTCGTCGGCTTCGATTGAGTAAATAAGGACCTCGACTCCTTTGTGAACGGACGGCTTCTCGACCCGAAGGCCCACCTTCTCCGCTACCCGACGGGAGCCCCGGTTCTCCGGGTGGATGATCGAGATCAGTCGCCGCCTCCCGAGAGTGTGGAAACCGTGGTCCCGGCTGGCGATCGCCGCCTCCGTCGCCAGGCCGGCACCCCAGTGGTCGCGAGCGATCCAGTAGGCGATCTCCGTCTCGGGGACCTCGTCCACGACCTGTGCCAGCAGGCCTGCATGCCCGACGTAGTCTCCTGATCCCTTCAGCTCCAGAGCCCAGAAACCGTGACCGTGCGTCTCGTAGGAGTCGATGGCCCGCTCGAGCCAACCAGAGCTCTCGTCCAGGTTCTTCACGCGCTCCGAGGCGTAGCGGATCGTCTCCGGATCCGAGTGCATCCGATGCACATCCTCCAGATCCTCCATGGTGATCGGACGCAGGAACAGACGCTCGGTCTCCAGCACGATCAACGGTCCGCGTCGATCCGTCTAAAACGGCCGTACACGAACTGCTGATCGACGCCGGAGGGTGTGTGGTGGGTCTCCTCACGGGTTTCGACGAGCTCCCACATCTCTCCGAGCTCCGCCGAGAGGGAGGCGGCGTCGTAGCGAACGACCGGAAGTCCGCTGCAACGCTCCGGTCCCTCGGGCCCGAAGGTCGCCAACACGGCGTGCCCGCCGGGCGGGACAGCTCGGCCCAGGGTCCCGCGGTAGCCGCTCCGATCCGCCTGATCCCTGAGGAAGTGGAAGACGGCCCGGTCGTGCCAAACGTCGAACGTGTGCGGAGGCGTAAAGCTCCGCACGTCTCCGCAGAGCCATTCGACGATTTGGGCGCGACCACCCAGCCTCTCCCTGGCGATCGAGAGTGCGGTCCGAGAAACGTCCAGGACAAAGATCTTCGAGTACCCGCTGTCGAGCAGGACGTCCACCAGCCGCGATGCGCCCCCGCCGACATCGATGATGCGGCCGCTCGTGTCCTTCGTGGCGTTGCGGATGAGCTCGAGGGAGATCTCAGGCTCGGCCTGAAACCAGCTCACCGCTTCGGGCGCGGACGCGGTCCAGACTCGCTCCCAGTGTGCTCCCGCCCCGTTGCCGGGTTCAGATGTCATCGTCACGGTCCGCGTGGGTGGCGGCCTCGGCAGGCGCGGCTGCCGCTTCCGGTCGGCCCGGTCCCGTCTGGCCTAGACGGGCCACGATGCGGTCGACGCGTCGGGCGGCCTCCACGATCATCTCCCAGTTCTGCGGCACGATAGGCTGGGCGTGCGCCAGATTGTTACGGAGGGAGCCAAGCTCCTTTATCCACCTCTCGCCGTCCCTGCGCGAGGAGAACTCGAAGTCCTCGCGCCACTCCTCCTCTCGAACCAGAAGCTGCATCTTGTCGCCCAGCTGGAGGCAGTCCACCAGCCGGACGGGTTGTCCTCGTCTCGTCCGCTCGGCGTGGAGCTCTCGCGCCTTTCGCATCCGCCCGGTCGAGACCAGGTCGGTCCAGATGTCGTCGGGATACAGCGATTCGATGGTCTCGGTGAGGAAGATCTCCGCGATCGTGATCATTCCGAACAGCCACATCCTGGCCGGTGGCTTCTCGAAGTGCGTGCGCACCACGAAGGCGTCGATCTGGCCAAGGACCGACACGAAACAATACTCGCGGCCCTCGCCGAGACGCTCGACGACCTCGGGAAGGGAGGCGCGGTGCAGGACGACACGGGCTGGTCCGATCTCTCGAACGTGATCCGCGCAGGCGCCTCCCGACTGAAGATCACCGGCGCGGACATACCCGGACACCCGGCCGTCGCGCCGCACGCCCCCCACCGGATCGCGGGAGCCTTCCATCGCCGCCAGCGCCGTAGCGGCTTCGGCGGGCGCGTCGAACGAAAGCAGCGGCTCGGCGATGTCGAGGACCGTGAAGCCTTCGGTGAAGAGCTTCTTCATGCGAAGCTGCAAGGCCTCTCGGTCCATCGGGTCGCGGGAGATCATTTCAGCGACTTCCTCGATTGGCGCGATTGACTTAGCACGGCAGCGACCTCACCAGAGCTTCACCGCGGACCGATCCCGACTCCGGCGAGCTTCCGCAGGCCGCAGCGATCAGCAGTACGACACCGGCGCGAGCCCCCAGCGCTACTCCGGGACGATGATCGCAGGCGCTCCGGCCGCGGCCAGCGCGGCGCTGAACGCGGCCACGTCGTCGTCGAGCACCTCCCGGAGCTCCGAGAGAACGGCATGCAGCTCGCGGGTCAGGTCGTCGAAACGCTCGTACGCGCCATCCGTCGGGGGTGCGTCGGCGCCTCCGACCACGCCGTACAGGTAGACGAGCTGCGCGTCGAGCCTCGGCGGGAAGTTGAGCGGGTCCTGGCGGCTCTCGTTCTTCGTCTGCATGAGCTGATCCTCGACAGCCGTCAGCTTCGATGCGATCGAGTCCGCCTGGGCCTCGAAACCGCCTCCGAAGCCCGCCTCCTCCGCGAGCTCCGCCTTCGCCTTCACCTGCTCGCGCACCGACCGGAGCGTGCGGATGGCGTCGTGCGCCTCCTGGAGGCGATCCCGCACCCTGGTCATGAGCTCGTACTGCGCCTCGCGCTCGGCGGCCGTCAGGGTCACCCGCGGGTCGGGCAGCAGCTCGAACCCGCGGGTCCGGGTCCAATCTCCGATAGTGAGGCGGACCTGGTAGCGACCCGGAGCGACCATCGGGCCGAAGGTCGGTCCGAAGTAGACGGCACCCTCGACGATCTCAGGGGCCTGGTGTCGGAGATTCCAGTTGGCGCGGTTCAGCCCGGCGCGGACGGAGATTGAATCGCCCTTGGCGCTGCGTTCGAACGGCTCTTCCGAGCTCCCTTCGTCGCCGGCTGCCTCCCTGCCACCGCCCTCACCGCCGGCCTCACCCTCTTCGCCCGTGCCCTCCGCCTTCTCCTTCTTCGGCTCCCACGTATAGGTCCGGATCGCTTCTCCCGACTCGTCGAGGATCTCCAAGGCGACCTGCTCGGTCGGCTCCTCCGCCAGGTAGAAGTGGAAGAGGGCGCCGGTCGGCACGGTGTCGGGAGCGAACCCGAACCGGTCGCTGGTGCCGAAGCGGGCCCGGTAGGCGTTCGCCGGCTCGTACAGGTGGGCCTCCGACCGAGACACTTCGTCCGTCAGTTGCCGCAGCGGAGAGAGGTCGTCCAGGATCCAGAAGGAGCGGCCCTGGGTGGCGACCACGAGGTCGCCGCGATGGATCTGGAGGTCGGTGATCGGCGTCACGGGCAGGTTGAGCTGGAGCGGCTGCCACCGGACCGCGTCGTCGAAGGACACGTACATCCCGTACTCCGTGCCGGCGAACAGGAGGCCCTGGCGTTCCGGATCCTCCCGGATCGCGCGGACGAAGTGTCGCTCGCCGATGCCGTTGTCGCGGGTCAGCAGGCTCCAGGAGGCACCGTAGTCGTTTGTCCGGAAGATGTACGGCGTGAAGTCGTCCTCCCGGTACCTGTGCACGGCGATGAAGGCGCGTCCGGGGGCGTGCGGTGAGAGCTCGATCGCGTTCACCGTGCCCCACTCGGGCATCCCGGAGGGTGTGATCTCCGTCCACGTCGCCCCGTCGTCGCGGGAGATGTGCACGCGGCCGTCGTCGGAGCCCGCCCACAGCACGCCGCGCTCGTGGGGAGAGACCTCGAAGGCGAAGACGGTCCCGTAGACCTCCACCCCCGTGTTGTCCATCGTGATCGGCTCGCCCGAATACTCCTGCTTCGCCGCGTCGCCCCTGGTCAGGTCCGGGCTGATCGTCTCCCAGCTCTGCCCGCTGTTCGTCGAGCGGTGCACATACTGGGAGGTGTGGAAGAGGATATCCGGGTCCCACGGAGAGATGCGGATCGGGGCGTTCCACTGGAACCGGTAGCGCAGGTTCTTGGCTGCTTCTCCGATCGCCAATTGCGGATAGGAGAGGATGTTGCGGTTCGTGCGGTTCCCGTAGTCCCGTCGGGTGATCGTCCCGCCGTACGACCCGGCATAGGTGATGTCGGGGTTTCGGGGGTCGATCGCGATGTGGCCGCTCTCGCCGCCGCCCACGGAGCGCCAGTTCTCGTACGGGGTGAGCCCGCCGATGCCGCGGCTCGGAAGCGAGATCGTGCTGTTGTCCTGCTGTGACCCGTAGACGCGGTAGGGAAACTGGTCGTCGACGAAGAGCCGGTACATCTCGGCGGTGGGCTGATTGTACATCGTGGACCAGGACTCCCCGCCGTTGTAGGTGACCTGGGCGCCGCCGTCGTCGCCGATAATGATGTTTCGCGGGTTCCTCGGGTTGATCCACAGGTCGTGCGTGTCGCCGTGAAGCACCTGGATCTGTTCGAACGTCTTCCCGCCGTCAATCGACTTCCAGAAGCGGACGTTGAGCACGTAGACGGTGTTCTCGTCCCCGGGGTCAGCGTAGACGTGCGTATAGTACCAGGCTCGCTGGCGGAGCTTGCGCTCCTTGTTGACCTGCTTCCAGCTGTCCCCGCCGTCGTCGGAGCGGTAGAGGCCGCCTTTCTTCTCCGGCGCCTCGATCAGCGCCCATACCCGGTCCGGGTTGGCCGCGGAGACGCTGACGGCCGTTCTGCCGACCAGGCCATCGGGGAGCCCTTTTTCCAGCCGCTCCCACGAGTCGCCGCCGTCCTTGGTTCGCCAGATGCCGCCCTCGGTGGCCCCGCTGACCATCGTCCACGGTTTTCGCTCCGCCCGCCACATCCCGGCGAAGAGGATGCGCGGGTTGTCCGGCCGCATGGCCAGGTCGACGGCACCAGTGGAGTCGCTGATGAACAGGACGTTCTCCCAGCTCGCGCCGCCGTCCCGTGTCCGGAATACGCCGCGCTCCGGATTCGGCCCGAAGGGATGGCCGAGGGCCGCGACGAAGGCCACGTCCGGGTCGCGCGGATCGACGACGATCCGTCCTATCTGCCCGGCCTCGGGAAGGCCCGCGTGGCTCCACGTCTTGCCTCCGTCGAGGGAGCGGTAGACTCCGTCGCCCATCGAGGTGTTGCCGCGAATGCAGGCCGAGCCCATGCCCGCCCAGATGACACTCGGGTCCGAGTCTGCGACATCGATCGCGCCGACGGATGCGGCCGAGAGGTACTTGTCCGCGACGCTGATCCAGCTGCTTCCTGCGTCCTCGGTCTTCCAGATGCCCCCGCCTGTGCTGCCCATGAAGTAGACGAGCGGATTCTCCGCGATCCCGGCGACGGCGGTCACCCGGCCGCCACGGTGCGGGCCGATCATGCGGTAGCGCATCCCGTCGAACAGGGTGGAGTCGAAGGCTGCGTCGGCCGAGGTCTGGGCGCCGAGCGTCGAGGGAAGCCACAACTGCACGACAAGGAGGATAGCGAAAACCGGAAATGCGACGGTCTCCCGCCGAAGCGCGCGAATCTGTGATCGCTCGAGTCGCACCGGAACCATGACGACGCTCCTGCGTTCCTGTTGTCAGCGGATAGGGTCGATCGAAGGCCAATGCGCATCTTCGGCTGCCCATCGCATCTACGCCACCCCCGGACAGCAAGAGGAGGAGCCTCGTGAGGACACCCGAGCCGTTCAGCCGATGCCTGCGCATGCCCGCGAGAGTCGATGTGCCCAGGCTCGCCGCCTTTGGCCTGCTAATGCTGCTGGCCGGGCTGCCACGGGTCGGCTCCGCACAGATCCCTGATGAGTTCAACAACCTTCAGGTGCTCCCCGAGGAGATCGAGAAACCACAGCTGGTGGGCATCATGCGTGGCTTCGCCATGGGGCTCGGCGTTCGGTGCTGGTATTGCCACGTAGGCGAAGAGGGAAAGCCGTTCTCGGAGTTCGACTTCGAGTCGGATGAGAAGCTGACGAAGAAGAAGGCCCGCTTCATGCTGGAGATGAACCGGTATCTGAACGATGAGCGCCTGCCGGGCCTGAGTGAGGTCGGCGAGCGCGCGGAGCCGGCCGTTCAGCTCACCTGCTATACCTGCCACCGCGGTCGGCCAGTGCCACGCACCCTCGAGGAGGAGCTCGGTCACGTCATCGCCGAGGAAGGCGTCGACGCCGCGGCCGCTCGCTACCGGGAGCTAAGGGATGAGTTCTACGGCCAGGGAGCGTTCAACTTCGGCGAGTTCACCCTGCTCAACGTCGCCGAGAGTCTGGGTGGCGAGGGCCGTGTGGAAGACGGCATCGAGATAGTCAAGCTCAACCTCGAGTTCTTCCCCGAGTCCGGCTTCTCCTACTTCGCGCTCGGCGAAGGACACCGGATGTCGGGAGACACGGCGGAGGCCATCACCGCCTACGAGAAGGCGCAGGAACTCGTTCCGGGCAACCCGATGATCGGGCGCCGGCTCCAGGAGCTGCAGGCCGCCGAGGAGGGTGGCGGCTAGCGCATCAGGGGTGTACGGCCGCGGCGCCCTCTACCTGTACAGGTGACTACTTCGTCGGCTCGGACCTCCAGAAGTCGATGCCGCCCGGCTGGTGGTGGACCTCCGTTGAAGCGACGAGCTGCATCGATTCCAGATCGATCACGTCGATCGTACCGCGCGTCGCTCCTATGGCCTCGTTGGACACGAAGGCGTACCGGTCGTCGGAGCTGACCACGACGCCGTGCGTAATCGGCTGGGTCGTCGGGACGCGGGCGAGCTCTTCGCCGGTGCCGAGGTCGAAGACGCTCACCGATTGCGCCCCCTTGTTCGTGGCTAGAAGCAGCCGCCCGTCGGAGGTGACGTCCAGGTTGTAGGGCCCCTTTCCGGCCTGAAAGCGACGTTTGACGGCCAGGTCTTCGGCATCCAGCTCGAGGACCTCCCCGTGCTTGTTGCAGGCGACGTAAACGTGCGCGTCGTCGAAGGACGGCGTAGCCCAGGTGGGGCCGCAGACAGGACCATCACCGCGGACGGTCGATGCGTCGCCGAGTCCTGCCAACACCCGCTCTGATCCCGGCGTGAGCTTCACGGCACGGCGGACCTTGAGCTGCTCCACTGAGATCTCCACCAGGTGGTCATCTCCGACGCAGACGGAGTAATGCCGTGTTCCAGCGTTGTTCACGCGGCTGCCGTGGGGCTTGATGCACGTCTCGATGCGCGCCATCTCGACCATCTCCGGGAGGAAGATCGCGGAGACGGAGGACGGGACGGGGTTCCCGTGCAGGTTGAAGTTCGCTATGAACGCCATGCTTCCGTCCGGTGTGACCGCGATCGTCGCCGGGAAGAGCCCCACCGTCACGCTGTCGGCCAGCTCGCCGGATGCCGTGTCGTAGCCCCACAGGCGGCCGTAGGGGGTGCCGTGCGCCAGGGAGACATATACGCGGCGGCCGTTGGATGAGACCCTCACTCCGTGCGCGCCGTCGAGGTCGGCGGGCATGATCCCGACCTCGAGATCCTCTTCCACAGCCGCCCCATCGGGGCCGAAGCGAACGAGGCTGACGAGGTCCGACGACTCGTTGGCCACGAACACCCAGTAGTCGGCGTCCGGCGTCCGAGCGCCGGCGTACAGCGTGTCCCCCGACACCGACGCACCTGATGTCGCCACCTGGACCGCTGGGCCGGCCATAGCCGCCCCAGTCGGAGCTGCCTCGATCGCCAACGCCAAGATCGGAACGACAGAGAGCCCGAGATTCCGCAAAAGCACCGCTCTATTCATGGCTGATCGTTTCCTGATCAAGAAAGCCGAGTATCATCGTCGCTGCCACCCGTCACGGAAATAAGTGGTGTTCCTCCTCCCCAGCGCCGATGGGGTCTCGCGGAGCGGGCCCCGCCGGCGCCCCAGGGGGAGGGCCAACCAGCAGCCGGAGCTGCCGGCCGCTGTAACCTCCGACCGCATTGACCTAAGGAACGAGCGGCCGTTCGGGAGGCTCGACCTGGATCACCCAGAGCCCGCTGTTCATGTCCGACATGAAGACGTTGCCCTTGTGCGGCTGAGGTCCCCAGGCCAGAGGGGCGTTCGGCACGACGGCCTCGCCCTCCTCGCCGGCCGACTGGAACCACGCCACCTCGCGGCCCTGCTTGTACAGGTCGCCGCGGAGCTCGCCCGAGACGTCCACCACCCGGAGCCCGCCCTGGTAGTAGGCGATGTACAGGAGCCCGTCCTCGACCCAGATGTTGTGAGCCCCGGCCTCGGGCACCTCGTACCGGGCGACCTGCTTCGGGTTCTCGATGTCGCTCACGTCCACCACGTGGATGTAACCGCGCGGGCCGTTCACGCAGTCGCCGCACCCGAAGATCTCATCTCCGGTGAAGACGTAGTCTCCGTGCCGATACGCTGTGTGGGTGTTGCCGAACTCCTCCGGCTGGTACGTGCGATACTGGTACTGGGAGACGAATTCCGGCTCCCGCGGTTTGCCGCCCTTGATGCCGTCTCCGACGTCCAGGACGATCAGTCCATCATCCCAGTAGGAGAGGTAGGCGAAGCCGTTCTCCGCCCACACGTCGTGCAGGCTCTTGTTCTCCTCGCCCGGTCTCACCTCCCAGCGTCCGATGTGCCTGGGGTTCGCCGGATCCGCCATCTCGATGATGTGCATGGCGCTCGTACCGTCGTTCACCGCGTACACGACATCCCCGTTTATCCAGACGTTGTGGATCCCTGCCGTCAGGCTGTCGGTCAGCTCGGCAATGATGGTGGGATGCGCGGGATCGGCGAGATCCAGCACGATGATCCCGTTGCGCCGGCTGCTGGCTCCCTCACGGGTGATCATCGCCCAGCTCGCGTCCGCGTTCACCTTCACGTCGTTCACCACCCGAGCGTCCACGACGACCGAGTCGGTGAGCACCGGCGAGCTCGCGTCAGTCACGTCCCACGCGTACATCCGTTCTCCGCCTCCCTGGGCGTGAGTGCCGGTGTACGCGTAATCGCGCCCGTCGCTGCCCTGGAAAACCCAGAGGTCGCTGGTCGCCACGTGCGAGACTGCACCCCGGCCCACGAGCTGGCTGACGCGGTGAGCGTCCCTTGGTGCCGCCTCGACGACCACCGTTGCCGATTGCCCTCCGGCCGTCACCATCACTCGATAGGCGCCGGGCGAGTTCGCCACGAAGGTGGCGTCATCGAAGACCTCGGCCCCATCCGGCGGGCCGTCGATCGCCGACACCGAGTAGCTGACGTTCACATCATCCAGGGTTCGGTTACCGCTCCCGGATATGGCTGGGGTAAGGTGCACCACGTCGCCGGTGCGCACGCCGCTCGCGTCCGCCTCGAGCCCGACCGATCGCACCGGGTTCGGCGTCACGTCGACGGTCAACGAGCCGTCGAGGTTCTCGGCGGAGGCCGTGAGCACGGCCCGCCCTGGCGTCCGGAACGTCGCGATGCCGTCGGGAGTGACCGACACGATCTCGGGGTTCGAGCTGGACCACCGCGCTCTCGCCGTGGCATGCTCGGTCTCGTGAGTCGTCATCACGCGAGACTCCAGGCCGAACACGCTCCCGGCGTACGTCCCGAAAGCCGGCGGGTCGACATCGACCCGGGCGGCGGGCCAGTCGTTCACGACGACGTCGAAGGTCGCGATGCGGGTCCACTCGACGCCGTTCTCAGCCGGCTTCGGGAGAACCACGTAGATCTCCGTCGAGCCCGGGCTGGCTCCCCGGAACAGATAGCTGTCCGGGATGCTGTCCTTGATCGACTCGATGTCGACCGGTCCGCCCGCACCGATTCCCCACCTGGCGCCGGTCACTCGGTTCCCCTCGGAATCCGTCAGATGACCCTCCACCCGAATCGTCTCGCCGCGGGTGATCACGATCGGCGATGGGGAGAGCTCGATATCGGTTACGCGAGCCGAAGCTTCCATATCGCCGGCGATGTGCGGGTTCTGGTCCTGCGGCTGCTGATCGGCGTCAGCCTCGGTGCCGGAGGTCTGGTCGTCGCCGGCCGCTTCCGAGGCGTCGCCGGCCGGCTGTGAGACGCCGGGATCCGGCGCGCCGGCCGGAGGGCTACCTGTCGTCGAGCTCGCGCAGGCCGCGAGCACGAATGCGAAGAGGGTCACGCTGAGGATGCGCACTTGATGAAACTCCTTGCTGTGGTCTGGGGCTACGGCAGGGCACCGCCGGGGAGGCGGGGGCGCCCGCGAATCGATTCACTGCTTAGGACAGGAGGACCCATCCTTTGGTTGTCCCGTCCGACCTCCACTACGGGAAGCCGTAGGAGATGCCGAACAGGATCGTCGTGTCGAACTGTGTCCTCGTGTTGTCGGTGGCCTCGACGTTGAACGGCGAGACGTATCCGCGGAGGTCGAGCCGGATCGCCCAGTGCTCCGATATGATCGTGAACGCTCCGAGTCCGAAGTCGAAGACCCCGTTCGTGGAGTCGACGGCCTGGGGCGCGGCGATCGGGTCGACGTTCAGGCTTCGGATCCCGCCGCCCACCAGGACGTAGGGCTCCACCATCCCCGCCGGGCCCTTCAGATCGACCCGGTACATCAGGTTCGCGGTAATCGTGCTCCATTTGGCGTCGCCCAGGTCTATGGGCGCAGCGCTCGGCACGTCTTCGGGGGAGATCGTCAGCTTCGCGGGAGCGTAGAGCCCGAACAGGCCCACGCCGAACCCGCTCTTGAAGAAGTAGTCGAACTCACCCCCGAAGGCGATCGAGATGCTCACGTCCGTGCTGAACGTCTCGGGATCCTCGGTCAGGTTCGCCAGCGGCGCCATGACTCCGAAGTAGCCCGTGACCACGCCGACGCTTCGGGTTCGCTCCCGCTCGTCCCGCTCCGCGAGTTCCGGTATCTCCTGGGCGAAGGCGACCACCGGGGCGGCGAGCCCGAACCACACCCCCAACATTGTCGCCGATCGCACGAGCCTTTTCATCGCATGCCTTCTCATCGGTATTCGTGACGAGGAGAGGGTGGGAGAAGTTTCGTCGTGATGTGCGCGCTGTCCAGTCCGACCTCGCGCGTCACCGTATTCGCATGATCAGGACCTGTGCGACCGCGGTGGGCGAGAGGGCCGCGCCATCCTGCCCGAACAGCTCGATCGCGAGGGCGGGGGCCTCGCTCCGCCCCACGAGCAGGAAGAAGGCTTCTGTAGACGCGTTCAGGTCGAAATCAAGCGCTCGCGTCGAGAAGCCGAGGGGCGCGAGAGCCAGCGGATACGGCACGGGGAAGCGCTGTCCGGCGGTCGGATTCTCGTTCAGTGCGGCGAAGATGTCGCGAAGATCCCACGTCGTGATCTCGTAGCGGGTGTCGAGGCCCTGGACTTCCGTATCGTCCACCGCGAGCGCTATCGCGAACTCGGCGATCAGATCCTCCCAGGCGCGCCCCGTCTCGTTCTCCACGTTCGCGATTCCCTGGCGCTGTCCGCCGCCGCCGCTCGCCAGCGCTCGGATGAAAGCTGCCGGGTCATCGCCGCCGTGGTGGTCCAGGAGCCAGCGCAGGAAGAAGAGACCGAAGCCTCTCATCTGCTCGCTTCCGAGTCCGCCCGGGTCGAAGGGCGCGAGGACGGGAGCGATCCCCGGAGCGGCCATGTAAAGGCCAAGGCTGAAGAAGTTGGGGATCAGGTAGATGTTGAAGATATCGAGACGATCGCGGTCGCCCCCAATCATATCGAACGTGATGTTCTGGCCCTCGGGCAGCTCCATCAGTCGCAGGCCGACGAGCTCTTCGGCCAGGTGAGATAGCCCTTCGTCGAGCCAGCTCTCCTCGACCGAACCGAAGTCCTGGCTACCCAAAACGACGCGCTGCTGCGCGGCAAGCAGGTGCTGAAGCTCGTGCGCGGCGGTCCGGCGAGCCGCTCTCAGTGCCTGTGCCTTTGTGAACGGGCTCCCGAACTCCCCGTTCGGGTCCGCCACGCCGATGTAGAGGATCTCGGCCTCGTTGCTGGCTGGGCAGGTGGCGCCTCCTTCGCCCGGGACCCCCGCTCCGCCCTCTCTGCCGCTCGCGGCGAGGTCGCTGAGGAGGAAGAAGCCGTTGATCCGGCCGCCCCCCGGCGGCGTCAGGCTGTTGACCTCGGGCGTGAACGCCAGCGTGACCCGGCCGTTGCCATCCAGATCCGCCGCCTCGCCAAAGTAGGCCGTGCCGGTGGGGTAGATGGTGGCGTCGAACTCATCGGAGATGACCCGCCAGTCGGCGTCCGTGAAGCCCGCGGCCGGAGCCTGTGGGTCTTCTACGATCACCGTCCGCTCGCCGATGGCTCGCACGACGCCGTCGATGATCCGGACCGGCGATTCGCAGGAAACCGACAGGTCGGAGTTGACGGCGAACCGGACCGGGAGGATGTCGCCCACCGCGAGATCGGCGGGCTGCACGGCGGCGCGAAAGGCTGGCTCGGCGACCCGCAGCGGACGCGCCTCCCGATCCATCAGCTCGGCGAGTGCCTGCGAAGAGATGAAGGCCTCGCCGCCCGCGTCCCCGTAAAAGCCTACCGCGTCGATGGCTTCGACCTCCGCCTGCAGCACGTCCGCCGAGCCCAGCTCGCTCTCCTCCGGCGCCCTCAAGCCCATCCGAAACGACGCGACCGCCTCGGGCGCACGGCTGGCGCTCTGGACATGGAAGACGAAGTCGGTCCGCTCGAGCGACGAGGAGAGTTGGACGCACAGCGCTGCATCGCCTCGCAGGAGTGCCGTCTGGCTCACCGCCAGTTCAACCGGAGCCTGGGCCGGCTGTAGTTGCACGAGCTGGCCGTTACTCGCCTCGCCCCCGACGAGAGCGCGGACCCCCACGTCGCGTTCGGGGAGGCAGCGATCGAGAAAGGCCGGGACGACGAATGAGATCTCCGTCGGGCTCGCCGACACGATCTCGGCGATGACCCCTTCGACTCGGACCTCGTTCCCGTCGATCTGTTCGCTGAAGCCGGCGCCGAACATCGTCGCCTGCTCCCCCGCCTTCAGCGGCAACGGGTCGACGAAGTCCACGATCACTCCCGTCTCGAGCACCGCCCGCGCCGATGCGGTGAAACGGATCGTGTCGGAGGCGGTCGTGCGCGTGGCATGGGCGGCGACGGTCACCACGCCCGTCTCCGGACCGAGCGTCAGGAGCGTTTCGGCCCGGCCCGCCTCATCCGTGAACGTCGTGTCGGCGCTGAGGCGGACTCCGCCGACCTCACCCTCCACGAACCAGGCGATCGGTATGCCGGCGACCGGCATGCCCTCGTCCACCGAGGCGTTTACGATGAAAGGCAGCGGCAGCTGGGATTCGATCTCGGCTACCTGCCCGTTGCCCTCCTCCGAAGCCAGCTGAACGAAGGCGGATGGCACGGTGAGCACATCGAAAGCGACCGCCTCGACATTGCTCGCGCTGGGGATATCCGCCCGGATGCGACTCTCGTCCGCGACGCCGTCCGCCTGGAAGAACGCCTCTGCCACCCCCTCCTCGTCCGAGACAGCGAGGCTCGGGAAGACGCGACCGGGACCCGATTCGAGTAGGAATCGAACGGGGATGCCTTCCACCGGATCACCCGTGGTCGCTACGACGCGGACGGCGATGGAGGGATCGATCACGGCTCCCATCTCGACCGTGTCCGCGCCGGCCGAGAGCGCCTCGAGAAGGGCCGGCCCGATCCCCGGCTGGGTCGAGGCCGTCTGGCTGTCGGTGCAACCGATGAGCGACAACGCCACGACCGCCCCGAGCCACCGGCCGGAGCGTCTCATGCCGCTGCTGTGACGGGCCGGACCCGCGTCGGCGCCCGCTCCCTCGCACCCGTTCCGCATGCCTTCTCTCGTGAACAGGGAAAATACCCGGAATCCCAACCGACACGGATCGCCGATCCAGCCGGGATAGAACGGATACCCGCACACCTAAACTATGCTCCGCGCACCGCTTGAGACAGTCCGCCGAGCGTCTGGTGACGGCGTCTGGCGACGGCGATGGGCGACGAGCCGGCATGGCTGAATCCACGGGCTGGGAAACCGCAGGGAAACCATCGGCGGCCGCCCGCTGTAGCACTCCTTGCGGAGGGACGGGAGGTCGCGGGCCGGCATCGAGCGAGTCTCGAGGTGCGGTTCGAGGAAAGTCCGGGCTCTGCAGGGCACGGTGCCGGGTAACGCCCGGGCGCCGCAAGGCGACGGAAAGTGTCACAGAGAGCAGACCGCCGATGGCGGCTCCGGCCGCACAGGCAAGGGTGAAAAGGTGGGGTAAGAGCCCACCGCGCCGCTGGAGACAGCGACGGCACGACAAACCCCACCGGGAGCAAGGCCAAATAGGGAGCGAGCGGCGGCCCGCCGCGATCGAGCTCCGGGTAGGCCGCTAGAGACGCCGGGCAACCGGTCGTCCGAGACAGATGACCT
>JBDGZR010000058.1:0-19256 GCA_039588495.1 Gemmatimonadota bacterium
CTTCGTGAGCGTCTCGGGGGGCAAGATCTCCAAGGACGCCGGCTCGGAGCTGGACCTGGACGAGCTCATCGATCGCCACGGCACCGACGCGTTCCGCTACTTCCTGGTGCGGGAGGCACCCTGGGACGGCGATCGAGACTTCGCGTCGGCCTCCGAGCTCCTGGCTCGATTCGACCAGCGCTACAACGCGGAGCTCGCGAACGACCTCGGCAACCTGGTAAGCCGTACGGCTGCCATGGTCCACAAGTATCGCCAGGGCTCGGTCCCGCCGGGCGCCGAAACACCTCTCGACGAGGCCCGGTTCTCCTTCGCCGCGAGCTACCACGAACGGATGCAGGGCTATCTGCTGAACGAGGGACTGAAGGAGATCTTCGGACTCGTGAGGCGCGCCAACGTCTACATCGACGAGGTTCAGCCCTGGCAGCTGGCCAAGGAAGGGGAGGCCGCCGCGGAGCGGCTGGACGCGGCGCTCGGCTCGCTCGTGCGCTGCCTGCGCGGCGTAGCGGCGATGCTGGGCCCCTTCATGCCGGACAAGGCGGCCGAGATCTGGCTCCGCATGGGCGGCGGGGAGGGCCTGCCCAGCCACGCGGAAGCGGCGGTCCCTCCGGAGGGCACCTCACGGGAGGAGGCGACCCCTACGGCGCCACTCGAGGTCCGGAAGGGTCCCCCGCTCTTTCCGCGCTACGAGCCCGAGGAGTGATGCCTGGATCCCGCCCGAGCCCGAGGGCCGACGTCGCGGAGTTCAGGCGTGATCCGGGCCGCCGGAGAGTGAGCTGACGTAGCGGAGTTCGGGCGCGATCCGGAGGTTCCCGGAGCGTGGGCCGCGAGCTTGACAGACCACCAGGCAGGCGATAGCCTCACGGCGCCTGCGGCAGTCTGGTCGAGCCCTTCGATCGGGCGGATCGAGGTTCCCTATATTGCGGCGGTCGCACTTGCAGCTGGAGTTCTTTCAGAAGGAAAAGCGCAGCACGGAATCGGACAAGCTTTGGCGCTTGCTGAAGGCCGATTTCTGGTCCTTTCAGCTCGTTCCCGAGGGTGTCGAAAGGGTTCGGATGTTGCGCATTCGCCGCCGAACGGTGCTCGGCGTCGCTGCGGCCATCGCGGTCCTCGCGATCGCTGGCCTGGTGGGCCTCGCGTTTGCCACTGGACAGGCGGCACGCCAACTCGAGATTCTCCGCCTCCGCACCGAGAACCGTCTCCTCGCATCCGGCGTCGAAGCTCTTGATGAGCGCGCCAGCGCGTTGGACGAGGCGCTCGACGATCTAGCCGTCCGCGAAGAGCGCTTTCGCCTGCTCGCCGGCCTGCCTCTCCTCGACCCGGAGATTCAGTAGGTAGGCGTGGGCGGGCGCTGGATCGAATGCTCCGCCGCGCAAAGCTCCTGGAGGCAGGACTCGCCGAGGCCGAGGATTCGCTGGCCTTCAGCCACGAGGCTCTGCTGGCGCGTCCGTCCATCTGGCCGGTGGCAGGCCAGGAGGCTTGGCTCAGCTCCGGCTTCGCCCTCAGCCGCCTGCACCCGCTGCTGCTCAAGAGGCGCCCTCACCTCGGGCTCGATGTCTCCTCGCCACGGGGCGCGCCGGTCGTCGCGACGGCTCAGGGCACGGTCATCACGGTCGGGAAAGAGGCCGCGGCCGGCCGCGTGGTCGAGATCGACCACGGCTTCGGCTACGTGACACGGTACGCACATCTCTTCGAGTGGAAGGTCCGGAAGGGCCAGCAGGTGGAGCGAGGAGAGGTGATCGGCTCGGTCGGTAAGACCGGGCTCGCGACCGCGCCGCACGTCCACTACGAGATCCATGTCGAAGGAAGACCGGTCAACCCCTACGACTACCTTCTCGAGCGGCACAGGATCGGAAGCGCCGAGTAGGGACTGCACGGCTCCCACTTCTTTCGTTGAAAAAGGCCCTTTGCGGGTCTACATTTCGTCGCTCTCGCGGCCGGATCTCGTGAATTCAAATCCGTGGAGTTGATTCGATGCTTAGACGATCGGTCCTGGTTGGCTTGGTCGCCCTTCTTCCGATCCTCGCGGCCTGCGGCGGCTCCGAGCTGACGGTAATGGTATTGGCCGGGGAGGGAGACGCGCAGCAACCCGTTGCCGACCTTCCGATCGAGTTGCTGCCGTTCAACCGTGACTCGGTCTTCGAGACGCTTGCGGCGCAGGCCGAGGAGCCCGAACCGCAGATCCCGGCGGACCTCCGGGCCCAGTTCGATTCGGTCGCGGCGATGCAGGAAGTGTGGCGCGCTGCCGAGGCGGAGTGGGCCGAGGCGCGAGAGGCTCTGCAGAACCTCTCGGGCCGGCTGGAGCGGCTTGATAGGCGGAGCAGGGAGTATCAGCAGCTTTACCGGCAGTTCGACGGGCTGGAATCCACCGAGCGTCGGCTGAACAACACGCGACAGCAGGCCTTCTCGGCCTTCGACGAGCTGCAGCGGCAGACGCTCGGAAGGGCCGACTCGGTGCGAGCCGTCACGGAGGCGTGGGAGGACATCGCGTTCATGGACTACATGGACATCGAAGCCGAGATCCTGCAAAACCTCGGACGCGAGATCGCCTACGACACGACCGACGCCGCAGGTGCGGCCACGACGAGCCTGTCGGGCGGCACATGGTACATACACACGCGCCTGTCGCTTCCGTTCTCCGAACTCTACTGGAATGTGCCGGTGGACCCCGCTGCGACCGACACGCTTCAGCTGACGCGCGAAAACGCCGAGGAGCGAATCAAGTTCTAACGGGCACATCCCGTGAACCGAAGCCCGATCGGCACGCGCGTGCGGATCGGGCTTCGTCATCTGCACCCACCGCTAAGCGCGGTGACATGGCATGACTGAAGACCGAGATCCCCTGACCCTCGACGTCGATCGCGACTACGTCGGCTGGATCACTCTGGACCATCCAGACTCCAGCGTAAACCTGCTCACGGCGCCGTCGCTGGCGCTTCTCGACCGTCTGATCGGCGAGCTCGAGTCGCGGATCGCCACGGGCAAGCTGGTCGCGGTCGTCGTTCGCAGCGCCAAGCCGGGATCCTTCGTCCACGGGTTGGATGTGCGTGAGCTCGAGAGGGTCGGCGAGCGCAGCGACGCGTTCGAGAAGAGCCGTGAGGGACAGAGGATCTTCCGCCGACTGGAGCGCCTCACGGTGCCGACGCTCGCCGCCGTCGACGGGATGTGTCTGGGCGGCGGCATCGAGCTTATCACAGCCTGCGACCATCGGATCGGATCGGACGATGCGGCCACGCGCCTGGGCCTGCCGGAGGTCAAGCTCGGAATCCTGCCCGGCTTCGGCGGGAGCGTGCGACTTCCGGCTCTCGTCGGGATTCAGTCGGCGCTGGATCTCATCCTCAGCGGGAAGACGATCTCCGCGCTGAAGGAGATCCTCGCGGGAATGGCGAGGGGCAGGCCACGGAAGAAGCCTCTGGCGAAGCGTCTCCTCGAGGACACCGGACCGGGTCGCTCGCTGCTGTTTTCGATCGCCGCGAAGAAGACGGCGGCCCAAACGAAGGGGTGGTATCCGGCGCCCGGCCGAGCTCTACGACTCGTCGCCGAGACCTACGGAATGCAGATCGATCAGGCGTTGGAGCTGGAGGCGCATGCCCTCGCGGAGCTGGCGGTCACCCGCGAATCCCGAAGCCTGGTGCGCATCTTCCTCTTGCAGCAGGACGCCAAGCGAAGGCTGGGCGAAGAGGCGATGAGCCGCGCGCGCAGAGTGGAGCGTGCGGCCGTTCTGGGGGCTGGCGTGATGGGCGGCTCCATAGCCGAGCTGATCGCGTCGCACGACGTCCCGGTCATCCTCAAAGACATCGAGCAAGAGGCTCTCGATTCCGGTCTCCGCCATGCCAACGAGCTGTTGCAGAAGGCGGCGAGCAAGGGTCGGTTCAGCTCCGGCGAAGCCGGGCTGAAATTCGCGCTCATCCAGGGGACGCTGAGCTATGACAAGTTCAGCGAGATAGACCTGGTGATCGAGGCCGTCGTCGAGCGCATGGCGGTAAAGCAGCAGGTTCTTCAGGATGTCGAGGAGAGAGTGCCGTTCCACGCGATCTTCGCCACGAACACTTCTTCACTCTCGGTAACGACTCTCGCCGAAACTTCGAGCCGCCCGGACCGCGTGGTCGGTATCCACTTCTTCAACCCGGTCCACCGGATGCCGCTGGTCGAGATCGTGCGTACGGAAGCGACCTCGGAGGAGGTGCTGGCGACAGCGTTCTCGTTCGCTGTCGCCATGGGGAAGACCCCGGTACTCGTGGCGGACCGGCCCGGCTTTCTCGTCAATCGACTGCTCTCGCCCTATCTGAACGAGACCGGGTATCTGCTCGACGGCGGAGCGGACGTTCTATCGATCGACGGGGCACTCGAGGAATTCGGTATGCCGATGGGCCCGTGTCGATTGCTCGATGAGATCGGCCTCGACGTGGCCGACCACGTCTCCGCCGAGATGGAGCGCGCTTTCGGCAAGCGAATGCGGCCGGCCGGCGTCGTGGACGGACTGCGGGGCGAAGGCCTGCTCGGCCGCAAGAACGGGCGCGGCTTCTATCGCTACGAGGGAGGGCAGCTAAAGGACGTCGAGCCGGTCGTCGCGAAGAGGTATTCGGGGCAGGTTGGGGCGGACGCCCCCGATGCCGAAGAGATCCGGCAGCGGGCCCTGTACCTGATGGTGAACGAGGCGGCCTACGCCCTCGAAGAAGGTGTGGTCGAGACCGCCGGCGAGCTGGACCTCTCACTCGTCATGGGGATCGGTTTCCCCCCCTTCCGCGGGGGTCTGTTGAGCTGGGCCGACCGCGAGGGAATCCCGAGCATCGTGGAGACGCTCTCGAACTTCGAGGAACGTCTGGGGGATCGGTTCGCCCCCGCGGGTCTGCTCCGCTCCATGGCGGAGGAAGACCTCACGTTCACGGACGCTGATTAGGCGCCCTCTCCCGTTCCGCCGTCCTCTGACCGCGGCGGCGGACATCGCGCCTCCGCCGGACGCCCCCTGCGTCGAGATCGTTTACCGGCGTCCTCCCTCCGAGATCACCCGCCACCGACAGGAGCTTCTTCTGGACGGCGAGAACTACAAGATCACGCTGCAGCATGGCGGCGATGTGGGCCCGGAGCCGGCGGCCGGCGCTGCACTCCTGTGGTTCACCTTCCCGGAGCATGACCACGAGGTCGCGGCGGTTTACGAGCCGGACGGGCGGTTGCGGGGCTATTACACGAATATCGTCCTCCCGCCGGATCTAGGGCCATCGGGGGTCTGGCACATCACCGACGCCTTTCTCGACCTCTGGCAGCCACGTCGTGGCAACCTGGAAGTGCTCGACGGCGAGGAGCTCGACGAGGCGGAGCGGGCCGGCTGGATAGCGGTGACCGACGCGCGACGCGCCCGGGCGGAAGTCGGGAGGCTCATGGAGGCGGCTCGAAGGCGGAAGTGGCCTCCGCGCGCCGTGCGCCGCTGGCCGCTCGACAGCGTGCCGTCCCTGCGACTCCGGCGGGACGAGCCCGGCCTATACTTCGCCAACCTCGTCTCGACGCGAGTGATCGCGTACGGACTCTACATGATGGGAGCCGTCTCCCTGACATCGATCCTCTTCGCGGCGTTCACGGACGCGCTCACCGTCCGCGGAACGGCTCAGCTTGCGTGGCTCGCCACGCTGGGAGCCGAAGCCGCCCTCCTGCTGCCGTTCGCACTGGGCGGTCGGCTGCCAGCGACGGAGTACGCGCGACCCAGCGAAGCGATGCACGAGCGGACGCTGCTGGCCGCCGCGGCGGCGACCGGGATCGCCGTCCTGCTCCTGAACCGAAGCGAGCTCTGGCGAGATCTCCTGATCGCGGTCTATGGCTCGCTCGCCTTCTTCCTGACGGTTTTCGGGGTCAGCAGGGCGTGGTTCGACCGCTCCGTTCCCCTTTCCGCGATCGCCGGAATCTTCTTGTGCGTGATCGCGCTCGTCGTCCTGATATGAGCTCGACGAGAGGCAGCCGGCGCCGGCCGAGTACCGGCAAGAAGGGCACGAAGAGCTCGACCGACCGCGGGCGCCTTCACTTCGTGGCAGGGTTCGCGGCCTACTTCCTCGCCCTCTGGTTCCTCTGGAACACACCGGCGATCTATCCTCTCAAGATCTTCGTCGTCCTGCTCCACGAGATCAGCCACGGGATCATGGCAGTCGCCACCGGCGGCACCATCCAGGAGATCGTCATCACCCCCGACCAGGGCGGCGCCTGCATCTGCCCGGGGGGATCGCCGTTCCTCACCCTATCGGCCGGCTATCTGGGCAGCCTGGCGTGGGGAGGGCTCCTCCTCGCCGTTGCGATGCGGGGCGGGCGCTGGGCCAGGTACGGGACGGCCGCGGTGGGCGTGATGGTCCTGGCAGTCGGCGCTCTCTTCATGCGGACCGGCTTCAGCCTCGTATTCGCCGCGCTGTTCAGCGCCGCGCTGCTGGCGTCGGCCCGTTATCTGCCGGACTACGCGAACCGGACACTGCTTACCGCGCTGGGCCTGACCAGCTCCCTGTACGCAATCCTGGACATCAAGAGCGACATTCTGGACCGGCCACACCTCGAGTCGGACGCCCGGATGCTGGCAGAGCTCACGCATGTTCCGACGCTCGTCTGGGGAGTGTTGTGGATCGGCATCGCACTCGCGGTGAGTTGGTGGCTCCTCGCCCGCGCCTATCGGCGTACGTGAGATGACCGGAGGCTATCGGATCCGGCCCGCTCGGCCGGAGGACCGCGACCTGATCGTTCGGTTCAATCGGGCGATGGCGCGTGAGACGGAGAGCCGTGATCTGGAGGAAGCCACGATCACGGCCGGTGTCGAAGCTCTCCTGGCCGACCCATCGAAGGGCCGCTACTTCCTCGCGGAGCGCCGCGCCGAGGTGGCAGGCCAGCTCATGGTGACGCCGGAGTGGAGCGACTGGCGCAACGGACCCGTGTGGTGGATCCAGAGCGTCTACGTGGCACCGGCCCATCGCCGACGCGGCGTATACCGGATGCTGCACGAGCACGTCCGGGAAGCGGGCCGCGCCGGGGGCGCGGTGGGCCTGCGGCTCTACGTGGATCGGGAGAACCTGACCGCCCAAGACACGTACGGCATGATCGGAATGAGCGAGTCGCGCTACATCATGTTCGAGGAGGATTGGGCGTGAGGATCTCCCACCTGTTCGGAACGACGCTCCGGGAGGCCCCTGGCGACGCGGACATCGCCTCACACCAGCTCCTGCTGCGCGCCGGTTACGTGCGCCAGCTCGCGTCCGGCATCTTCTCCTACCTCCCTCTGGCCCAGAGATCTCTTCTCAAGATCGCCCGGATCCTCCGCGAAGAGCTGGACGAGATAGGCGGCCAGGAGATCAGCCTGCCGGTCGTGCATCCCGCGGAGATCTGGCAGGCGACGGGACGGTGGTACGAGATCGACGACACGATGGCCCGTTTCCAGGACCGACGCGGTCGCGACATGCTTCTCGCCATGACGCACGAGGAAGTCGTCGCGCAGATCGCCAGCACCGAGGTACGATCGTACCGGCAGCTTCCGATCCTCGTTTACCAGATCCAGACGAAGTTCCGGGACGAGCTTCGCTCGAGAGGCGGACTGATCCGCGTGCGTGAGTTCCTGATGAAGGACTCCTACTCCCTGGACCGGGACAACGAGGGTCTGCAGCGCCAGTACGACGCTCACTTCGGAGCCTACCTCGAGATCGGGCGGCGTGCCGGCTTGAGCCTGCTCCCCGTGCTCAGCGACGTGGGGATGATGGGCGGCAAGGTGGCGCACGAGTTCATGTACGTCACAGAGATCGGTGAAGACAGCCTCGTGCGGTGCTCGACCTGCGACTACTCCGCAAACCTGGAGGTCGCCCGGTTCGATCGCGGCGACGCACCGGATGAAGCGCCGAAGCCGATCGAGAGAGTTCATACTCCGGCATCGAAGACGATCGCGGAGCTGAGCTCGTTCCTGGGTGTCGAGCCGGAGCGGACCGGCAAGATCATCTTCTTCATGGGCACCTTCCCGGGGGGAGTCGACGACGAAGGCTTCGAACGACTCGTCGTCGCGATCGTCCGGGGAGACATGGACGCGAACCCGATCCAGGTGCAGCGGCACGCCGGGGCTCTCGCCCTGCGCCCGGCGCACGACGAGGAGATCGAGGCTGTCGGGGCGGTTGCCGGCTTCGCTTCGCCGATCGGGATCGAGCGACACGGCACCCTCGTCATCGTGGACGAGCTCGTTGCCATGTCGCCGAATCTGATCCTGGGCGCCAACGAGCCTGACTATCACCTGCTGAATACGAACTGCGGCCGCGACTACGAGGCCGACGTCGTGGGTGAGATCGCGGCCGCTTCCGACGGTGCGCCCTGCCCCGAATGCCGAGAGGCCCTTCAGCTGATCCGCGGCGTCGAGGTCGGCAACATCTTCCAACTGGGCACCAAGTACTCGGAAGCGCTGGGCGCGTACTACACGGACGAAGAGGGCGAGGAGAAGCCGATCGTGCTCGGCTCCTACGGAATCGGCCTCGGCCGACTTCTCGCCTGCGTCGCCGAGGAGCACAGGGATGAGCGGGGATTGGCCCTGCCGGTCAGCGTCGCACCCTTCGAGGTGAGCCTGGTCTCGCTGGCGAGATCGGGTGAGACGGCGGCCGCGGCGGAGGACCTCTACGAGAGGATGAAGGCCGCCGAGGTCGAGGTTCTCTTCGACGACCGCGACGCGAGCCCCGGCGTGAAGCTGAATGACGCGGACCTGCAGGGTATGCCGCTGCGGCTGTTGGTCTCCGAGCGCTCGCTGAAGGCCGGCGGCGCCGAGCTCAAGCGGCGTAGCGAATCGGAGGCCCGGCTCGTCCCGCTCGAGGATGTCGTCGACGCGGTGACAGCGGAGATCGCGGCGCTCGAGGCGGAGCTGGCTTCCGCCGTCGCCTGAGCCGACGCCGGTCTCGATCGTTCAGGAGGTGCCGGCCGGATCCAGCTCGAAGCGATGCTCCAGGAGGTCGTCGTCCTCGAACAGCATCCAGCCGCGGAACTCCCGGCGATCGAGCAGCCAGGGGAGCCAGATCCGATCGTCGGCCCACATCTCATCGTAGGGGATCCGGTCGAGCGGCGTCCACAAGGGAATCGCCTCTTCGGTCTCCTCGGGCTCGCCTTCCCAGCTCTCGGCGCGGAAGACGTAACCGTGGATGGAGAAGCCGTCCGTAAACTGGAACAGGAGCTCCCCGTGCTGCCTGACCTCAGTGGGCGTGATGCGCAGCTCCTCGCGGACCTCGCGCACCGCTGCCTCGATCGGGGTCTCGCCATCGTCGAGGCGCCCGCCCGGCCCGTTGATCTTGCCGGCCCCCAGGCCGCGCTTCTTTCGGATCAGCAGCACGCGCTCATCCCCGATCACGAACAGGAGGGTGGCGCGCTCGGTAGGCTCCCAGTTCTCCCAGTCGACGTCCTGGAGGGTCCGAAAACGCCGCATCAGGCTGGCGGAGCCGTCACCGTGTAGGTCCCGGTGCCCACGGCAATCAGTCGTCCCTCGTCGTTCCGCAGCTCGCCACGGGTGACGGCGACGCTCTTCCCGGCGCGCAGTGACCAACCCGTGGATTCGAAGGAGCTGCCTGTCCCGGGTCTGAGGAAGTCGATGCGCAGATCGATCGTTCCCAGCCGGCCGAACAGGGCCAGTTTCTGCTCGGCCGTTCGGTCCTCGCGACGGAGGGACCCCAACAGCGCGGCCATGCCGCACGTGGCGTCGAGGGTGGCGGAGATCACTCCGCCGTGAAGCGTGCGGCGCACGTAGTTACCGACCAGGTCGTCCCTCATCTCGAAGCGAAAGCTGGCGCGCTCGGCCGTGAAAGAGGTCAGCTCGAGCCCGATCAGGTGGTTGAAAGGGATCCGGTCGGCGAAGATGCGGCGGATCTCCTCGAACAGCTCCGGATCCAGATCGGCTGAGGGCCCCCGATCTCGGCCGCCGGTGCCGGAGCTCGATTCGCCGCCCGTCATCCGAGACGTTCGCGCAGGAGCTGACCGACCAGCTCCGGATTCGCCTTCCCCTCCGTGGCGCGCATCACCTGTCCGACGAAGAAGCCAAGCAGGCCGCTTTGTCCCTCCCGGTAGCGCGCCGCCTGGTCGGGGTGGTCCTCGATGGCCCGCTCCACGAGCGCCTCGAGCTCCCCCGGATCGCTGATCTGCTGCAGCCCCTCGGCGCGCACGATCTCCTCCGGGTCGCCCCCCTCTTCCACCAGCCGCCCGAACACGTCCTTCGCGATGCGCCCCGAGATGGCGCCCTCCTCGACCAGCGCGACGAGTCGACTCAATTGCGGAGCCTCGATCGGCAGATCCTCGACGGATCGTCCCTTCAGCTCGCGGAGGAGCTCGTTCACGACCCAGTTGGCGACCGCTCGCGGGGAGCCCTGCCCGGCGGCGAGAGCGGCGTCGAAGAACCCGGCGACCGCCAGGTCACCGGTGAGGACGTCGGCATCCTCCTCCGGTAGGTCCAGCTCCTGCACATAGTACCGGAAGCGCTCCGCCAGCTCCGGCACCCGCCTTCTGAGGCCGTCGCGTTCTCGGCGTCCGGTATCTTCGCCTACGACCTGAGGGGCTTCGGCTTCGGCCTTCTCGACCTTCGCGATGGGTTGATCGGCGAGCGGGAGCTCGTCCTGTATCTGTCGCCTCGCCCACGGATCCTTCAGCTCAACGGTGCGGTTGTAGACGGGGCGGCCGTCTTCGCCCTCGTCCGTGTCGCGGATGAAATAACCGAGTCGCTCGAACTGGTAGTGTGTTCCCGGGGGATCCTCCGCGACGCTCGGCTCGACCCTCGCCTCGGGCACGATGACCAGCGACATCGGGTTGAGATGCTCGTGGAAGTCCGTGTCCTCCTCGGGGTTAGGGACGGAGAACAGCCGGTCGTACAGGCGGGCCTCGCAAGGCACCGCCTCCGGGTAGGAAACCCAGTGGATCGTCCCGGACACCTTCCGCCCGTCCGGGGTCGACCCGCCGCGGCTCTCCGGGTCGTAGGTGCAGCGGATCTTCCAGATCCGGCCGCTCTCCGGATCTCGGACAATCTCCTTGAAGGTGACCAGGTAACCGTACTTGAGCCGCACCTCGCGACCGGGAGCGAGCCGGCGGTAGCCCTCCGGCGGATCCTCGGCGAAGTCGTTTCGTTCGATGAGGATCTCCCCCGAGAACGGGACTTTGCGCGTTCCGGCCTCTCCCACGTCAGGCGGAAAATCGGGCACGTCGAGCCACTCCGTTTCGCCCTTCGGGTAGTTCTCGATCTCGAGGCAGAGCGGCTGGAGCACGCACATGCGGCGCGGCGCACGTCGGTTCAGATCGTCCCGCACCACGTGCTCGAGCGTGCCGATGTCCACCCGCTTGTCCGCCTTCGCGATGCCGACGAGATCGCTGAAGCGGCGGATCGCCGCGGCGGTCACGCCGCGACGCCGGAGCCCGGTCAGCGTGGGCATCCGCGGATCGTCCCACCCGTCTACGCCCCAAATCCCCGGCTCCCTGCCCTCGCTCACCAGTTGCGCCAGCTTGCGCTTGCTCATGACGGTGTAGTCGAGGTTCAGGCGGGCGAACTCGGTCTGCCGTGGCCTGGGATCCCAGCCGCCCACCTCCCCCGTCTCGACATCCTGGCGCGTGTTATCGACGACCCAGTCGTACAGCTCGCGGTTCGGCATGAACTCCAGCGTGCAAAGGGAGTGGGTGATCCCTTCGATCGCGTCGGAGAGAGGATGTGCCCAGTCGTACATGGGGTAGATCGGCCACTCGTCGCCCGTGCGATAGTGAGTGGCATGGCGGATCCGGTAGATGAGCGGATCGCGCATCTTCATGTTCGCCGCCGCCATGTCGATCCGGGCCCGGAGCACGTGCGCGCCGTCCTCGAACTCGCCGGCCCGCATGCGCTCGAAGAGCTCGAGGCTCTCCTCGATCGACCGGTCCCTGTACGGACTCGGGGTCCCCGGCTCGGTCACGGTGCCGCGACCCGCGCGGATCTCCTCCAGGCTCGAGCTGTCCACGTACGCCTTCCCGTCGCGGATCAGCTGAAGGGCGTGGCGATAAAGCCGCTCGAAGTAGTCGGACGCGTAGCGCGAGGGCCCGTTCCACTCGAAGCCCAGCCAGCGTACGTCCTCCTCGATCGCCCGCGCGTATCTCTCGTCCTCGGCCGTCGGGTTCGTGTCGTCGAAGCGGAGGTTGCAGCTGCCCCCGTACTCCTGCGCGACCTGGAAATCGAGACAGATCGCCGTGGAATGGCCGATGTGCAGGAACCCGTTCGGCTCGGGGGGAAAACGCGTGGTCACGACGCCACCGCTTTTCCCGGCCGCCACATCGCGCGCGACCATCTCGCGTATGAAATCGGACCTCTTCTCGGGCCTTCCTGAGCTCACGCGGCGTTCTCGACGGATGCTGGGTATGGATCGACAAACCGAGACGGGGAAGATCGGGCTGCGCTCGTCCGCGGGCAAACCGGCTCAGGAGCTCCCGCTCGTTGCCGGCTCAGGGTCCTCCCTGCTCCGGCTCGATCAAGGAGAGGTCCGCGACGACCGGATAGTGGTCGGATGCGTGGGCCGAATCGTCGGCTTCCAGTCCGTGGGCATCGAGCCACCCGGCCGGCAGGCTGGAGCTGCTTAGCGCGAACGCCCGCTCCAGACGCAAGGATGAGTCGCTGTACAAGAGGAAGTCCAAGCGACCGGGAGCGAACGCCCTCACGTCGCGGGCCCCCGACCAGGTCGCGTCGGCCAGCCCCCCGAGGTCGAGAGGGTGGGAGACTGCCAGATCGGAACCGTCCCGATCAAGCCCGCTGGAGAGAAGGACAAGCGGCTGCCGGGAGCCTATCAGATTAAAGTCGCCGGCCACGATGACGCCGTCCACTCCGTCCGCGTTCTCGGAGAGCTCCCGCCTGATCGCGGCGCCGATCGTCTCCGCCTCGGCGAGGCGGAGCATCTCTTCGGCCGTGTCCACCCCATTGCCGCAGCATTGAAGATCGCTCGTGGAGACGAGCAGCCGAGCCCCCGAGATCTCCACCATCGCGCCCAGCGCCGGGACGCCGGCGTGAACTCCTCCGAAGCCGGGCGGCCGCTCCCCCATGAGCTTCGGGGCCAGTTCGGCCGGGTAATCGAGCCGCTCGAGGTGCGGAACGCGCCGAAGGCGACCCCCACGAACCGCGATCACGCCCCGCTGCCGCCCACCCGCCTGGCCGTAGAGGACTTCCCATTCGTCCGCTCCGGCCTCACCTCCGGCCTCACTTCCGGCCTCACCTCCGGCCTCACCTCCGGCCGGCAGCAGCGCACGGATAGCCGCGGAGGAAAGGCCCGCCGAGACCTCGTCCAGGAGGAGCAGATCGGGCCGAACCGCCGAGATGATCCGACGGAACCGCTCGGTGCGTTCCAGCAGGTTCTGTCCGGAGACGTTCCAGGACATGACCCGCAGCGAGGTGCCGACCGGGCGAGCCAGCGGGTCGAGCGCCCCGCCCATCGCCGGGGGACGAGGACGTCGGGGGTTGAGCCGATAAGCGAACGGTCCGGCCTCATCCAACAGCTCGCCGTCCTGTCCCTTGAAGACGACCATGGCGGCGTACTCCTCGTTCGCGAAGCGTCCTCCGGCGGCCGACGCCGGAAGGCGCTCCACGCGCAGCTCGATTAGGCGCGACTGGAACTTGGGCGAGGAAACGAAGCCCACATCGTAGGAATCCCGTAGCTTGAACGGCGCCGGTCGGAGGCCGGCCTCGTCGCTCGCGCCCGGAGTCGCCGCGACCCGCACGCCGACGCCTATCCCGGGCCGCACGTTACCGACGCCGTAGGGAGGCGAGAGATCGATGGCCAGGTCGGCGCCGTCGAGTCCCGCCTCGGCCCACCCCGTCTTCGGGTCCGCGTCCTCGTCGAAGATGATGGAGATCGTCCCGGGGAGGGCCTCGACGTTGACGGGGCGGCCCATGTCGATGAGCAGATAGATGGCGCCATCATCGTGTCCGCCCTTTAGCCGGCCGAGATCGACCACGGAAACGGGGGCATCGGGCGGGTCGTCCACCACGATCGGCTGGTCGGTCCAATCCTCGAAGATCCCGTCGATCACGATGAGGGAATGCCCTGAGGGCGAGGGCTCGGTGACCATTCCGGGATCCCCCGGAGCGGCGACCGTCAGCCAGACGGCTGCCCCGAGAGCCACTCCGACCGCCACCCCGACGGCTGGAAGCCCGATGATCCGCAGCACTCGGCTCGTTCTATTCTCCGTATACGTCGGTGTCGGGGAAGGTCAGCGCGAAGCCGTACCACCGTGTGAAGAGCTGAAGGGGACGCTCGACCTCCAGCCGCTCGCCGGCGGCGTCGATGAGCCTCCCGTCCCGGAGCACGACGCCGTCATCCAGATGGAGCTCGCCGTCGACCCACGCGGCACTCTTCGTTTGTGCGTAAAAGGCGGAGGGCGCGCGGGAGGACGGCTCCACGTACAGCACGACCCGCCGGCCATCCAACTCGTCCACGATCGCGTCGCCGGCCTCGAGGATGACCTCCATCGGGAAGTACTTCGCCGACGCCTCCGTCCAGATCCCGATCCCCACTTCCATCGTGGGACGCCGCTCGTCCTCCTCGAGGATCGTGCCCTGCAGCCGGTCGGTGAGCTTTCGGAAACGGTCGAACAGGCGCTGCACGTAGTTCCTCCCCTTCACCTCACGCATCGGCCGTTCGGAGACGGCGACCCGCAGATCGGGGTACGTCGCGAGCGCCGATTCGGCGTTCATGTGAAGGAGGTTGTAGACCGGGAGGCGATATCCGGTCAGCGGTCCGTAGACGGCTTCGCCGCTGATATGGTTCCAGATGGACCCCGTCTCTTCGTCCCACAGGGTGGAGAGGCCGTCGTAGAGCCCTCGGTTCTCGAAGTGGTGAACCTCACCGTTGACGAGGGGAGTCAAACTGACCCCCGTGTTGCAGGCCACTCAGAAGCTCACCATCCACGGCTCGCCCGCAATCTCCCCCTGGGCCACGTGGTGGTAGGCCATCTGGTCGGTCACCAGCGCGAGCCGACCGGCTTCGGGATGGTCCATGACGAGGAGCGACGTCTGCCCGTCGAGCTCGCCTTCCTCGACAGACCTGAGCAGCGGCCGCGTATTCTCCACCCGGAAGGGGGCGTAGACGGTCGAGTCCACCTGGTAGGCGCGGTCTATGTCGAAGTCGGCCGCTTCCTGGCCCTGCAGAGCACCGCTCGCCAGGATGCTCACGACAGGCAGGGCCACGGAGACGGCCAGTGCCCGCTTCCGCCGTCTCCATCCAACTCGCATCGTGCCTCTCCGTCCCGATTCGGTTCGCCGGTCTTCCGCCGCCGTTGCGGCGACGCATGTCAACCTCGGACGGCGGGCACCACCCCTCAACCCCCCGGGGGAGCGGCCGACACCAATTCGGCAAGAACGACGTCGCGAATCGGATCGATGGAACGGCCGAAGCCGTAGAAGCTCTTCACGATCCGCAGCTCTCGATCCAGGACGATCGTGTAGGGAAGGCCGCGGTAATCGTACCGGTCGCGCAGACGCCCCTCGCCGGCCGCGCTCGCGTACGAGACGCCGCCGAGCCCCTCGAGGAACTTCAGCCCATCCGAAGGGCGCACGTCCTCGTTCAATCCGAGGACCACCGCTTCCGACGGGCTCAGCTCCGCCGCGAAGGCATCCAGGAGCGGCATCTCCTTTCGACACGGAGCGCACCAGCTCGCCCAGAAGTTCACAACCACTACCCGGCCCCGGTAGCTCTCGAGATCCAAGACCTCTTCCCCTCCGAGCGCCGGTAGCCTGAACGACGGGAAGGCGCTTCGTCTCGAGGCCGGAGAGCGCGACAGCGCTTCGGCTAGAGGAATCGTGAAGATCCGTCCGTTCCGGTCGGCGAAGACGGCTCCGCCGGCGGGCACATCGGCCTGCCGGACCAGCTCTCCGCGATCGTCGAACGCCAGCAGGCGTCTCGTCTCGGCACCCGGATCCGGACTGGCCAGAACATACGCGAGACCGTCCGGTCCGAGCGCCAGGCCGCGCTGCACGACCGTGAACTTCGGACTCACCGATCCGGCTTCGGCCACGAAGCGAGGCTCGGGAACCGCCGTCGGAGTCGGCCAACGACTGACCCATACCAGCTCGCCTTCGGCGCTGAACCGCCTGAGCTCGGGCTCGAGCGCCGCCGCGAAATAGCTCGCTCCATCCGGCGCCACGGCAGGCCAGCCGGAGTTGGCGAGCTGCCCCAGCAGACCGTGCTCGGGCACCTTCACGTGCCCGACCGGCCTGGCCGGCCCACCCTCCGGGGGGATGACCCAGAGCAGCGGTTCCTCCGGGCGCACCGGCGCCAAGGCGAACTCCATGAACGTGCGGGCGCCCGCACTGCCGGCTCGGCTGCTGCCGCCGATGGGACCGGGAAGAACGGGCTCCAGCCAGACCACGGATCGCCCATCCTCGAACAGGAGCGCCGAGCCGTCGGACTCCACGGCCATCACGCCCCGCTCGTCCGCTGCCACGCTCACCGGCCCCGCCAGCATCCGTCCCGTCGGGGCCGCACCCTGCAGGACGCCGGTCACCGTACCGTTGCGATCGAAGAGAACCACGCGAGCCCCCTCCGTGTCGGGCCATGCGGCTCCTCCGGAGGGAAGGGGTGACGCGGCGACGTCCCCCAGGAAGAGAGGCCTCAGCTCGCGCGAGGGCAGCTCCGCGTATGTGATCGCCAGCTCTCGCGGCGCCCAGTTCTCCACCACCCGGTAGCCGCTGACTTCGAGGATCGACGGCTCCGCGTACCTCCCGTTGGGCTCCGCTACGGGCCGGCCGTCGCCCCCGCAGCTCGAGAGCGCGAAAGGCAAAAGCGCGAGACCGAGGGCGACCCCCCGGCCTCGCACGGAATGATGAGTCCTGGTCACCACGATTCGGTCAGACCACCCCGATGCTCTCGATGATGATCGTGTTCAAGCCGCCGCGCTCGATCACCTTTCCCTTCACCTTCACCTCTTGCTCGGCCAGAGGCTTGAGCTGCTCGTTCGCTCCCGTGCCCGGCATCGCCTTGCTCACGGGCATGTAGAGCTTACCGTCCGCTACCAGGCCGAGGGGTATGCCGTTGTCGGCACAGACCTGGGCACACATGCGGTGCTCTTCGCCGCTCAGGTCGTAAACGACCTTGCACGACAGGTCGACGACCTGAGCCGTGAACTCCACGTCCTCACCCTCGGCCATCTCCATCTTCATCTCCTGCGAGACGGCGGGGCGCGCGCCGAGCAAACCCAGCGCCACGATTCCGAAAGCGAGCTTCCTCATTCCATCCTCCTCACGAATGGTGGTGGTTGATCGCCGTCCCTGCCTCTTCCTCCGGCCGCGGCGAATCGTGTTGCCCCTGCCTGGCTCCCTTCGAGGGCGGGACGTCTAGCTCGAACGAGGCCGCGTCCGCACCGGTGTCCAGGTTCACGTAGACCAGCCATCGGCCCTCCATGGGAAGCTCGATCTCGACCAGATACTCCTCGGCGGAGATGGCTTGCGCGTCGAAACGCGTGATCCCGTGCATCGGCATGCTCGGCGCGACGACGTCCACGCTGACCGGGAGAGCCTCCGGCCCGGGGCCCCTGATCTGGATGTGCAGCGAGATCGATCCGGGCCGCGTCGGCGGGTTCGCCGTCGTAACGACGACGGGCGTCCCCATGGCCGTCTCTCCGACCCATCGGCCCGTCTCCGCGAACGGAGCGGAAGCGTTCCGTGCCGCGACCGCGCCCTCCCCATCATCGCCCCCTTCCTCCCCGGCCCGTCGTCCGTCCGGCGGTCCGCTAGCCATCAGCACCAAACCAGCGGCGCAGGCAGCAAGGATCGAATGTCGGCGGACCTGCATGTTGGAATCGTCTCCCGTTTTCGACCGGACGATCCGGCTCGCGCGCCGGTTTTAGGGCCCGTCGACTACCAGAACAAGCCGGTGCCCGGACCGGTTCCTCGGACCCGGGTCCGAGGCCGACGAATCCAGAGCCGGCACCCGCGGACCGGTCCGAAATCGATCCCGTGTTGTGCTCGCCCGTGCGCCGGGAGGAGATTGGATCGCGATGAGCGGGTCGTCGGGTCGATCCGCCGGACCGGACCGGAGAGACGCGCTTGGCCGGAGAGTGGTGGGAGTACGCGAGTCTGTTCGCCGTCGGAGCCGTGGCGGGCACGCTCAACGTCATCGCGGGCGGCGGCTCCTTCCTCACGCTGCCGCTACTGATCTTCCTCGGCCTACCTCCGACCGTCGCCAACGGCACGAATCGGGTGGCGATCCTCGTTCAGAACGTGGGTGCCGTGTGGGGCTTCCACCGGCACCGCGTGGTGGAATGGAGGTGGCTGGCCGTGGCGGCGCCGCCGGCGATCATCGGCGCCGTGATCGGCTCCTGGGGCGCCCTCAAGATCGGCGATGAGGCCTTCCAGCGGCTCCTTGCCGGCTTGATGGTGGCTTTCGCCATCTGGGTGCTCTGGAACCCCCTCGGCCGCGGCGACAGGCGCCGCGGCCTCGACGGGAGCCACGTCGCACGGCAGGGCGGGCGCCTCGCAGCCGTGGTGGCGGGCTTCTTCGTGGCGGGGCTCTACGGGGGCTTCGTGCAGGCCGGGGTCGGCTTTTTGATCCTGGCTGTTACGACCCTCGCGGGCCTCGACCTCGTTCGAGGCAACGCCCTCAAGGTGCTGCTCGTTCTCACCTACATCCCGATCACCCTTCTCATCTTCGGGATCGGAGGCAAAGTGGCCTGGACCGCCGGCTTCGCGCTCGCCGCCGGCAACTTCCTGGGCGGCCTGGTCGGAGTGCGGCTCACCGTTCTCAAGGGAGACCGGTGGGTGAAACGCGTCATGACCGTGGCGATCGTCGCCTTCGCCCTCAAGCTCTGGCTCTCGCCGTAGGCGTGGCCGCGCCGCACCGCATCTCTCGCCCGGCATCTGACTCCGCCCTAGTATTGCAGCGCCCGACCGCTTTGGTCTTCAGACGCGACCGAACCCAACGGCACCAAAAACGGGACACCAGAGATTCTACCTGCACGGAGAAGTCAACATGAGGGGAATGAAAGCGATCGCCTTCGGAGCGGTAGCGCTGAGCCTGGCCGGCTGCAGCGGAACCACATACAAGTCCGACTACGATCCGAGCGCCAACTTCGCGGCCATGCGCACCTATCGGTGGGTCGAGAAGGTCCCGGCCGAGGCGAAGGACCCGAAGGTCTACAACTCGATCATCGAGGGGCGGGTGAAGACCGCCGTGAACCGGGCTCTGCAGGCGAAGGGGTTCCAGGAGGTGACGTCCGACCCCGACTTCGACATCGCGTGGCACGCCAGCGTCGAGCAGAAGCAGAGCCTGCAGACGGTCGGCAACAACTACGGCTGG
>JBDGZR010000059.1:0-15910 GCA_039588495.1 Gemmatimonadota bacterium
TCCGCCGCCTCCTTCAGGATCGTGGCCCGCGGGTCGAAGTTCTTGTACACACGGTGCCCGAAGCCCATCAGCCGGAACGGATCGTCCTTGTCCTTCGCCATGTTCACGTACTTCCCGTAGTCGCCGCCGTCGGCCTGGATCATCCGCAGCATCTCGATGACCTTCTGGTTGGCTCCGCCATGCAGCGGCCCCCACAGCGCCGAGATGCCCGCCGAGATCGCCGAGAACAGGTTCGCCTGGCTCGACCCCACCATCCGTACCGTCGACGTGCTGCAGTTCTGCTCGTGATCGGCGTGCAGGACCAGCAGCAGGTTGAGCGCGCGGTCCAGCACCGGCGAGATCTCGTACTGCTCAGTCGGGACCGCGAACATCATGTGCAGGAAGTCCTGCGTGTAGCTCAGGTCGTTGCGCGGGTAGATGAACGGCTGACCCACAGACTTCTTGTACGAGAGCGCCGCGATCGTCTTCGCCTTCGCCAGCAGGCGGACGATGTTCAGATCCACATCCTCTTCCTCGGCAGTACCCGTGTAAAAGGCCGACAGGCTCGCAACCATCGCCGAGAGCACCATCATCGGGTGCGCGTTCGGCGGGAAGCCCTCGAAGAAGTGGCGCAGCGACTCGTGGATCAGGCTGTGGTGCGTGAGCCCGGCCCTGAATACGTCGAGCTCGGCCTGCGTGGGCAGGTGCCCGTAGATCAGCAGGTAGCACACCTCCTCGAAGGATGCCTGCTCGGCAACCTGCTCGATCGGGTAGCCACGGTAGCGCAGGATCCCCTTCTCCCCGTCGATGAAGGTGATCGTGCTCACGCACGAGCCCGTGTTCCCGTAGCCGGGGTCCAGGGCGATCGCGCCGGTCGTCCCGCGCAGCTTCGTGCAATCGACGGCCACCTCATCCTCGGTCCCCACCACCACCGGGAACTCGTACTCCTTTCCGTTCAACAGCAGTTTCGCGGTATCCATGGCTTCCATCCTTCGTTGAGATACACCGGATACGGAGCGCTCCGGGCTCCGGCGATCGGCCTCCGTCAGTCGGCCCCTCCATCAAATCCTTGACCGGCTGGCGGTGTATGTGTGTGCGAATGCCCCGCGATGGGTGGTGCGATCAGGCAGGCGTCCGTTAGGGCGTCCACTCGGCGCAGTCGAGACCACCGAGCAGCTTCTTCGAGGGCTTGCGCCCTCCACATTCTGAGCCTAATGCAGGAGCAAAGGTGTGCAAGTCGGGAGAATCTCGATTCGGCCCGTGAGGAGGCCTCTCCGGGCGTGTCATGGATGGCGTCACTCTACCGTTCTTCGGTCAGGGGTGACTCTTACGAGAACTTCGCGATGCAACTCGGAAGACAGGAGCGCAGCTTGAACCTCGCAGACCGTCCGCAGGGGGCGGATGCCCGACCCGTCATCTCGCGAGCCGGCATGTCTCGGCGTCGCTTCGTCAGGAGCGGCCTGGCCGCGGTCGCCGCATCGATGCTCCCCGGCTGCCAACCCTCTTCCTCCACGTCCACGGGGCCCGGTGGTGGGTCCGGAGGCCCGCGGCTCACGGCACGACCAGGCTCCCCGACCCTCACGCCCACTCCAGGCCTCAGCGAGCTCGGACTCGCCACTCCGAGAGACGGGCTCCTGTACGTCCCGGAGAGCTACTCTCCGGAGACGCCGGCACCGCTGTTCATCGCGTTTCACGGGGCCGGAGGCGCGGCTTCCAATTGGGAGAGCTACTACGAGCGCGCTGAAGAAAGGGGCATGGTCTTCCTGGCGACGGATTCGCGCGGCTCGACCTGGGACATCATCGTCTTCGGCGGCTTCGGGCCGGACGTCACGTTCCTGGACCAGGCCCTGGAGCACACGTTCGAGCGCTGCCGAATAGACCCCGCCCGGATCGCGATGGGAGGCTTCTCGGATGGGGCGTCGTACGCGCTCTCCCTCGGTGTCTCCAACGGAGACCTTCTGACCCATCTGATAGGCTACTCCCCGGGCTTCCACACGCCCTCCGACCCCATCGTCGGGACGCCCCGGGTCTACATATCCCATGGCACGCAAGACAACATTCTCCCGGTGAGCATCAGCCGCGATATCATCGTGCCCAGCTTTCAGAACGCCGGCTACGACGTCACGTACGAGGAGTTCGCGGGAGGACACGAGGTTCCCGCGGAGATCTCGGAATCCGCTCTGGATTGGTTCCTCGAAGTGGTCTGACCCCCGGAGGAATCGTACAGATGAGAGCAGGGGCGGCCCATTGAATGGAACCGCCCCTGTGTCCCCTCTCCCCAGCTCGCCGGTCGTTCTCTAGCCCGAGACCACCAAACGAGACTGGAAGCCCTACCGTCACGGTCTATTAGATGTAGCCAGCCGCCAGAACCTTACGTGCAACCCAGCCCTTCATCGCGCAGGCTCGAGGCCCCACTCAGTGCACCGCCTGTTCGGACTTCCCGTGCAGGTAGTCGATCATCGGCTGCGTGACCAAGGGCACCACGTCGTCGATCATGTGCGGCATCAGGTTGTCCATGACCTGGGGCATCAGCGCCGGCATCTGCTCCGCCATGTAATCGGGCATCGGAATCCGCTCGCCGACACGCTCCAGCATCGTGGGCATCACCTTCGGCATCATGAGCGGCAGCAGCTTCGGAAAGAGCACCGGAAACAGCGGCTTCATCGCCGGGAGCGCCCCGGGCACCTTCCCCGCCACCCGCATCATCCTGCCCATGCCGAGTGGCATGGCGTCGAGCAACTCCGGCCACATCGTGCCCATCAGCTCAGCGAACCCCTCCGGCGTCATGAGCGCGATCATCCCCTCGAACACGGCCCACTGCGCCCTCACCTCGGGATGGGGATCGGGAAACTCGTACCCCAGCCGCTCCGAGGCGAAGTGCGCCAGGTCCACCACCTCGATCGGCACGTCGCGCTTCTGAGCGCTGACGCGAAGCTGGAACTCGCAGCAGGGGCAGAGCGCCAGCACCTTGTCCGCCCCGGCCTCGACTGCCTCGTCGAGGCGGGTCTTCCCGACATCGTGAGCGATCGGGGGGTCCTTGATCAGCGTCAACACCGATCCGCAGCAATGCGCCTGCTCCCGGTTGTGGCTCATCTCCACGAAGTCCACGCCGGGGATCGCCTTGATCACCTCACGCGGGGGATCGTAGACGCCCGAGGCCCGGCCGATGTGACACGAGTCGTGCCAGGTCACCGTCTCGCTCGCGCCGTTTCCATTCGGCGCCTCGGGGAAGGAGAACTCGCCGGACGCGAGCTTCTCCGAGACGAGCTCGGAGTAGTGCTTGGCCGTGATATCGTAATCGATCCCCAGCTTCTCGGCCCAGGCCGGGTAGACGTTCCGCCACATCATGTCGCAAGCGGGACACGAGGCGATTACCGTGTCCGCGCCTGTCTCCTTCACCGCCTGGATGTTCTTCTTCATCGTCTCGGCGAAGACCTCCCACTTGCCGGCGACGAGCATCGGCGTGGCGCAGCAGTTCTCCTCCTCGCCCAGATAGGTGAAGTCCACCCCGGCCTCGTCCAGGAGCCGTACGCTGGCCATGCCGATGTCGTGCTCCACGTAGCTGGCGGTGCAGCCGGCGAAGTAGACGTTCTTGGACTTGTTGCCGGGCCCGTGCTTCTCGAGCAGGTTCTCGGGAAACCAGTCGGCGCGATTCTCCCTGTAGCCGGCCCAGATGTCGCCTTCCGCCTCCAGGGCCGCGGTCATCATCTCGAACGGCGGGAAGGTCATCCGTTTGTCCTCGTGAATGAGCTTTCCGCGCAGCTTCATCCAGGAGGGCTCGATCGGGAGCGCCGCCGAGCAGCGGAGGTTGCAGAGCTCGCACGTCGTGCAGGCAAGGAAGCTGTCCGTCATGAACTGGTCGAACTTCTCGCGGCCTTCGATGAACTCGCGCAACCAGAACCACTTCCCTCGAGGCGACTGGCTCTCCCACCCGCGGCCGTAGAACTGGTCGCATTCGTCGATGCAGTAGCCACACTGGGAGCAGGCATAGGCGTACCAGGCCACGTCGCCCGGGATGCCGCGGACGTCCTCGTGGTGGCGCTCCCCGACCAGCGTGATCACCTGATTGCCGAGCGGGCGCACCATGGGCTCCACCGCGGACGTGAACGAGAGCGCTCGACCGAGCAAACCGTTACCGATCACCTTCCCCGGATTCATGAATCCCTTCGGGTCGACCTGGCGCTTGAACGCCTTCAGCCGCTTCACCCGCTCCGCCCCGAGCACCTGCGGCGCCTTCTTGGCGAAGTAGAGCCCCGTGCTGTACGGACGGCCGCCGTGCTTCTCGGCGATCTTCATCACCGTGAGCGCGAGGCCGAACACGAAGTTGTAGCTGAACTTCCTCTGGTCGGCCGGAATCAGGCCGAGGATGACGACCTCGGGCTTCCCATCCGGTCCGTCCCGCAGGACCACCCCCTCCTTGACGACGGGCTGGTCGACCTTGCGCTCGATCTCGTCCAGAACCTCGCCGAGGCTGTCGAGCGGGATGATCACCTCGGCGGGCACCAGCGAGGGTCCCAGCCGCTTGACGACCATGAGCTTGAAGCGGTTCTCCCACTCGTGGTGGGCGATCCGCTCGGAGAGAAGCTCCGCATCGCACTCGTTCAGGAGCTCTCCGAGCCGAGATCTCACGTCGGCCGCGTCGCTCTTCCGGAACGCCAGCGTGCTGATGTACGCGGCCGGCAGGATCACGCGCTTCTCGACCGGATGTCCGTTGTGCTCCATGAGGGGAGCGCGGTTCTTGAGCTCGGCCATGCGGGGGTTGATGAAGACGAACGACCAGAGCGGCAGCTCACTGTCCACGACCTTCTGGATCGCCTGCTGGAGCTTCCGCGGATCCGGGCAGGCGACGCTGATCACGTCCAGGTCCTCCAGCGGCATCACGCGAAAGGTGAGCTCGGTGATGAACCCGGTGATCCCCTCGGCGTCCGCAATGAGCCGGAGATCTTCGCCCTCGAAATCCCGGGCCTCACCGGTCGGGAGAACGACGCGTACGTGGGTCACGTAGTCGCGGAACCACCCGGCCTCGAACGAGCCGATCCCGACGCCGCCCTGGGCCAGCCAGCCGGCGGCCGTGGAGGAGGGGTAGCTGGTCGGATAGGAGAGCAGGGTGAGGCCCTGCTTCGCCAGCTCCCGGTCCAGTTTCTCCCAGACGATGCCCCCCTGCACCGTCACCGTCCGGCCTTCGGGATCGACGTCGAGCACCTGCTTCATCCGGTAGAAATCCACCACGATGCCCTGCTTGACGGGAATCGCGCCGCCATAGCCGGACGTGGCTTTCCCACGGGGCGTGAGCGGAATGCGGAGCTTGGCAGCCCAGCGAACGAGCTCCACCAGCTCCTCTTCCGTCTCGGGCTGGACGACCGCGTCCGGGAGCGTGTTGCCGATCAGCGGGCGGACGAGGGCGGGAATCGCCGCGATGTCGTGGCCGTAGAGCTTCCTCTCCACGCGGTTGAAGGAGACACGGTTTCCGAATAGTCGCGACAGGGTGGATCTATGCTGTTCTCGGAGCCGTTCCATGAGGCCCTCCACTGAGGTCGGCGAGGGACGATCCTGGGACGCGCGCAATCCTAACATCAGTTTCGGAAAGAGGCTGTCGGGAGCGGGCAGCCAGTGTGTGTGGGGGAGAGACGATGACCAGCTGTAGGGAAAACCCTTACCGCCGACGCCCTTGCCTCGCCGTGTCGATCGACGTACCTAGACCACGACTCCCGCGGACGCGAGCCCGGGCCAGGGAAAGGGAATCGATGCCTGAACCGGCGACTCGAACCGCCGAGCGGCAGGTCAGGTGGTCCAAGCTGATCGACCACGACCGCTGCATCGGCTGCCATGCCTGCACCACGGCGTGCAAGTCCGAGAACGAAGTGCCGCTCTCCGTGACGCGTACCTACGTCAAGTACGTTGACGTGGGCGTCTTTCCCCAATCCCGCCGCGCCTTCCAGGTCACGCGCTGCAACCAGTGTGAGCGGGCTCCGTGCGCGACGGCCTGCCCGACCGGTGCCATGTTCCGCCGTGCGGACGGGATCGTCGACTTCGACAAGGCGATCTGCATAGGCTGCAAAGCCTGCATCGCGGCCTGCCCCTACGACGCGATCTTCATCAACCCCGAGGACCACTCGGCCGAGAAGTGCAACTTCTGCGCGCACCGGCTCGACGTCGGGTTGGAGCCAGCCTGCGTCGTGGTCTGTCCCGTCGAGGCGATTCTGATCGGCGATCTGAACGAGCCGGGCTCCAAGGTCGCGCGAACCGCGAGCCGTCATCCGGTCTCCGTCCGTCGGCCCGAGAAGGAGACGCATCCGAAGCTGTTCTACAAGGGAGCGCACCAGGCCACGCTCGACCCGATCGCCGCCAGGCGTCCCGCCGGCGGGGCGTTCATGTGGAGCGAGCAGCAGACCGGACCCGGGCTGGTGGTCTCCGGACATCCGGGAGGGAACGGCCGGCCCGGTGGCAACGGGGACCCTCGCGGGAACGGGAGTGGAGGCATCGAGCGCGGCAACTCATCGGCCGCCGCGCTACTCGCTTACGATGTCGCCCACCGGGCACCGTGGGACTGGAGAGTGAGCCTCTATACGCTGACCAAGGGGGTCGCGGCGGGCGCGTATCTGGCCGCTGCCCTCCTGCTGCTGACCGGCGTGCTGGGCGCTAACGGTCCCCTGTGGGGCTGGGCAGCTCCGGCAGTGGCAACAGCCTTCCTCGGCGTCACCGGAGGGCTGCTGCTCTGGGACCTGGAGCACCCGGCGCGGTTCTACATGATCTTCACGCGGCCGCAGTGGAAGAGCTGGCTGGTGAGGGGAGCCTTCATCATCGCCGGCTACGGGGCGGTACTGGCGCTTCATCTCTTGGCTGCACTGGCCGGCTCGTCCGGGCTCACGCGGCCGCTGCTCTTGCTAGGCGTTCCGTTGGGAACGCTCACCGCAGTCTACACGGCATATCTTTTCGCTCAGGCGAAGGGCCGCGATCTGTGGCAGAACCCGCTCCTCCCGCCGCACTTCCTGGTGCAGGCCCTCCTGGCCGGAAGCGCTGCCCTGCTCCCCGTGGCGGCGGCCTTGGAGCCAGCGGCGCTGCCGGAGCTCCTGTGGCTCCTGTCGGGCTCGAGCCTCGTCCATCTGCTGATGGTCGCCGGAGAGACGACCGTCACCCATGGGACGGCACACGCCCACCTCGCCTCGAGGGAGCTGACGAGAGGCCGCTACGGCGCCTACTTCTGGACAGGTACGCTGCTCGTGGCGATGGCGCTGGTGGCACCGTGGATCGGGCCGGTGGCCGGGGCGATCGCGCTGGTGGGATTGCTGGCATTTGAGCACGCCTATGTGCAGGCGGGACAGGCCGTGCCGCTAGCCTAGCGCCGGCACGGATGCCGGTCGCAGGTACGGGATGAGGCCCGACGGCGCACGGTCGCGACGACGACGGCGCACCGAAAAGGAGCCGAGACCGAGCGAACGATGGATCTGGAGAAACTGAACGAGCGGGTCAGCGCGGCCCGGGCCGAGACGGAGGCTCGCGGAGAGACCTTCTACCCCGGCGCCAGCCGCATCCATCTGGCCTCGTACCCGCCCAAGGAACGCTGGGATGACTGGGTCGAGCTGGACTCCAAGGCTTGGCCGAAGCGTGTCGAGCGCCGTTATCTGCTGGTCCCGACCACCTGCTTCAACTGCGAGTCGGCGTGCGGGCTTCTGGCCTACGTGGACAGGGAGAGTCTCCAGGTGCGCAAGTTCGAGGGAAACCCCGAGCACCCTGCCTCGCGAGGCCGGAACTGCGCCAAGGGACCCGCCACCCTGAACCAGGTGACCGACCCGGACCGCATCCTCTATCCGCTGAAGCGTGCGGGCGGACGCGGAGAGGGAAAGTGGGTGAGGGTCGGCTGGGACGAGGCTCTGGACGAGCTGGCCGCCCGCATCGCGGCCGCGATCCGGGAGGGCCGGCAGCGGGAGATCATGTACCACGTGGGGCGACCGGGCGAGGACGGCTTCACCGAGCGGACGCTGGCCGCGTGGGGAGTGGACGGGCACAACTCGCACACGAACGTCTGCTCCTCCAGCGCGCGGGCCGGATACCAGCTCTGGTGCGGCATGGACCGCCCGAGTCCCGACCACGCCAACGCTGACGTGATCCTCCTCGTGAGCTCCCACCTGGAGACGGGCCACTACTTCAACCCGCACGCCCAACGGATCATCGAGGGCAAGGAGAGGGGAGCGAAGCTCGTCGTCTTCGACACGCGCCTCTCGAACACGGCGACCCACGCCGACTTCTGGCTGCCCAGCGTGCCTGGCTCGGAAGCCGCGGTTCTGCTGTCGATCGCCAACTACCTGATCCAGAACGACCTCTACGACAGGGAGTTCGTCCGCCGCTGGTGGAACTGGCAGGAATACCTGGAGGCGGAGCGGGCTGACGTCGAGGCCACGTTCGAGCGCTTCGAGGGCGAGCTGAAGAGCATCTACGAGGCCTACACCTTCGAGTTCGCCGCCGAGGAGTCCGGTCTGGAAGCGGAGACTCTGGCCGAGGTTGCGGCGACGGTCGCGGCCGCCGGCACGCGCCTGTCGACCTATACCTGGCGGAGTGCGACGTCGGGTAACGAGGGAGGCTGGCAGGTGGCCCGAACGCTCTTCCTGCTGAACGCCCTGCTGGGGGCCGTCGGCACGGAGGGGGGCCTGTATCCCAACGCCTGGAACAAGTTCGTCCCCAAGCCTATCCGGCTTCCGCGCCACCCGGAGCACTGGAACGAGCTCACCTGGCCGCAAGAGTACCCGCTCTCCATGTACGAGCTCTCCTTCCTGCTCCCGCACCACCTCAAAGAAGGCCGGGGAAAGCTGGATGTGTACTTCACCCGGGTTTACAACCCGGTGTGGACGAACCCTGACGGCTTCTCGTGGATCGAGGCCCTGACGAACGAGGAGCAGGTGGGCCTCCACGTGGCGCTCACGCCGACGTGGAATGAGACCGCGTACTTCGCCGACTATATTCTCCCGATGGGCCTCGGCTCCGAACGCCACGACCTCCACTCCTACGAGACGCACGACGGCCAGTGGGTGGGCTTCCGGCAGCCGGTGCTGCGGGCCGCGCGCGAGCGGCTCGGGGAGAGCGTCGGGGATACCCGGCAGACCAACCCCGGCGAGGTCTGGGAGGAGAACGAGTTCTGGCTCGAGCTCTCCTGGCGGATCGATCCCGACGGAGGCCTGGGCATCCGCGATTTCGTCGAGTCGCGCGAAAACCCGGGCCAGCGACTCACGGTCGACGAGTACTACTCGTACATATTCGAGAACTCGGTGCCCGGCCTTCCGGACGCCGCGGCGGCGGAAGAGCTGACGCCGCTCCAATACATGAGGAGGTACGGAGCGTTCGAGGTGGCGAAGAAGATCGGACGCCTCCACGAGTCCGAGGTCGGTGCCGAGGAGCTGGAAGACCCCGCCGAGGATCCCCGAGGCCGTGTGTACACGCGGTCCCCGGCCCCGCCATCGCTCAACGTCGTGCCGACGGGCACTCCCGATCCGGATTCCGAGGGTCGTCGCCCGGCGGGCGTGCGCGTCGACGGCAGGTTGCTACGGGGCTTTCCGACGCCGAGCGGCCGCCTCGAGTTCTACTCCTCGACGGCCGCCTCCTGGGGGTGGCCGGAGTACGCGCTGCCCACGTACATCCGGAGCCACGTCCACCCCGACGCGCTGGCGGAGGACCAGATGGTCCTGATCTCGACCTTCCGCCTGCCCGTCCAGATCCACACGCGCAGCGCCAACTCCAAGTGGCTGGACGAGATCGCGCACACCAACCCCCTCTGGATCCACCCCGAGGATGCGAAGGAAGTAGGCGTGGGCACGGGAGACCTAGTGCGAGTGGAGACCGAGATCGGACACTTCGTGCTCAAGGCCTGGGTCACCGAGGGAATCCGGCCGGGGGTCGTCGCCTGCAGCCACCACATGGGTCGCTGGAAGCTCGCCGATCATGGTCAGCGGCAGCTCATGGCCACCGTCGCGCTCCGACACGAGGACGAGCGCTGGAGCATCGATCTCGAGGAGGGAGCCGGATCCTACGACTCGGAGGACCCCGACACGGGGCGCATCTGGTGGACCGAAGTCGGCGTCCACCAGAACCTCACCTTCCCCGTGCATCCCGACCCCGTCTCCGGCATGCACTGCTGGCACCAGGCGGTCAGGGTACGACAAGCAGAGCCCGAAGACGCCTACGGCGACATCCACGTGGACACCGAGAAAGCGCACCGGGTTTTCAAGACCTGGCTGGCCAAGACGCGGCCTGCCTCCGAGCACTCGCCCGACGGTAACCGGCGGCCGCGCTGGCTGATTCGCCCGGTCAAGCCCACGAGGGACGCATATCGACTCCCGGTGAGCCCGACGTCCGGGTGACCGGCGAGCTCTTTCGGGCCCTCGGATCCCTGGTCGAACCACCGACCTCTGCTGCTCAAAGGGTGGCCGACCTGCTGGATCTCGGTCCCCTTCCCGGCGAGGAAGAATACACGGAGCTGTTCCTGTTCCAGCTGACCCCGTATGCCTCGGTCTACCTGGGACCCGAGGGGATGCTCGGCGGAGGAGCTCGCGACATTATCGCCGGCTTCTGGCGTGCGCTGGAGCTGAAGCCCCCGGCCGAGCCGGACCATCTGGCCGTGATGCTCGCCTTCTATGCGAGACTCGCGGAGGATGAAGCAGGTTCCGAAGAGCTGCGCGCGCGAGGGGCGATGCACCGGGCACGGAAAGCCTTCCTCTGGGAGCACTTGCTTCCCTGGCTGCCGGTCTATCTGGGTAAGATCATGGATCTCGCGCCCCAGTTCTACCGCCGCTGGGCCCGGCTCCTGGAGAGCGCCCTTCGCGAGGAGGTCAGCGCCCTCGGAGCACAGGAACGACTCGCGCTTCACCTGCGGGAGGCGCCGGGCATCGCGGATCCGCGAAACGAGAGCCCCGACGAGTTCGTGGGCGCCCTGCTGAGCCCCGTCCGCAGCGGAATGATCCTCGCCCGCTCGGATCTGGGGAGGGCCGGTCGCGCACTCGGTCTGGGGACGCGGGTTGGCGAACGGAGGTTCATACTCAAGGGACTGCTGGAGCAGAATCCGGTCGGCTCGCTCGAATGGCTGCGGCGGGAAGCCGCCGGTTGGGTGCGACGCCACGCCCGCCCGGGCCGGCTCCCGCCCGGGATCGCCGACTTCTGGCAGGGGAGAGCCGAAGCCACGGCCGATCTGTTAGGAGGCCTGGCGGAAAGCGTGGAGCTCGATATCGGTGGTGGGGTGCCAGGCAGCGCCGAGACCGGATAGCCTCTATCTCTCCTTGGCGGCCAAGTGTACGCGCGCCCCGCCCTCTACCTGTACAGGTGCACAACTAGAGTATTCGGAGGACGAGTATCTAGTACGTGGCAGGCGCTAGAAGGTCTGGAAGGCGCCGAAGAGCCGTACCTCTCCCACGTCCTGCCTCACGGTGCCAAAGCCGATCAGCTCGAAGAAGCTGCTGCGCACGTAGGCGGTCGCATCCGCGCCGATCCCCCACCGACCCAGCGGAAGGATCGCCTGCACGCCGCCCCAGTGGAGGATGTGGTAGGTGTCGCCGGCGATCTCGGCCGATCCGTTCAACGTGTTCAGGTAGACGAATCGGTAGCGGACGAGACCGATATCCCTGCCGCGGTGGGTGAACGCGACCCGGCCCCACACGCCGGCGCCCAGCCCCATGTCGTACTCGCGCAGGCGCTCACGATCGGGGACCACGGCCAGGAACGCGTACTCCGAGTTGACCGCCCCCAGCAGATAACCATGGATGTTGATGTGCGTGCGGAGGTCCCACGTCTCCGAGAGCCTCCACTCCGAGAACAGCGCCCCGCCGAAGCTCTGGCCGCCGAACTCCACCGCGTTGTTGTTGATGAAATCGTAGTTCTGCGTGATGCCGAAGACGTGGTGCACTTTCTCCGACTTCTTGAGGTCCCTCGAGAACAGATTGCCCCAGATCTGAAGCCGTCCGATGAGCTCCTTGTCCGTGAAGTTGAGCTGCAGGCCCAGGGTGAAGAAATCGAACGGCTTGCGGCGGGTGTTCCGCCACGGATCGCCGAAGTTGAGATCGAACTCGAAGAAGCCGTCAAGCTCCTGCGTGTCCGTCTGAAAGCTCTCCGTGGTCGTGCGGTCGCCGATCAGGCGGACACCCAGTTTGGCAAAGTTGTTCAGGTCGGGAGGGATCCTGTCGTACGGATCGCTCGGGTTCACATGAACGCGAGCGGCCCGGCCTGAGACGAGGCGGTTGAACCCGCGCATCGGGTTGACGAGGAAGCCACCGATCTCCTTGAACACGCGCTCGGCGCCGGTGGCCTCGTTGTCCAGGAAGCTCGAGCTCGCCCGGTAGAGCATCTCGCCGATCGTTATCCCTCCGATGCTCGTGGCCACCCAGTCGTTGAGAGCCGGCGGGTGAACCTCGCCGCAGCACTCCCAGAAGAAGCTCCCCATGAGCGCGAAAGGCAGTGACTCCCAGTAATTGAGGCCGTTCGACCTTGCCGCGCCGAAGTACAGGCTACCGTGGTAGGGATGCCCGAACAGGTTGTTGGAGAAGTGGTTGTCGTCGAAGAAGAATCCATCCGAGAAGTTCTCCCAGAAGCTGGTCGGAGAGACGTGGGTGAAGCCGCCCTGCCGGATGTACTCGTTGTAGAACCAGACGATGGCATTGATCCCGGCCATCTCGCCGATCGCCAGCCCGACGTTCCGCTTCGCCCCCCAGGCGTCGAAGCGCGGTGTGTCCGCGTTCGGCTTCGGCCCGGCCTCGTCGCTACCGGCGGCGGTGGCCGATTCACCGCCTACATCCGCGGAATCTCCGGCTGCCGGCGGATACTCGGGATCCGGTACGGCAACGGCCCCGGGCGGCTGGCCGGTTCCCTGAGCGCGCAAGGCGGGGGCAGCCGCGCAAAGAGTTGTCCCGACGAGAGATAGAAATAGGAATCGACGCGTGCCGGAGGGTCCAAACCTGGGAACGCGCCTCCGATCGCTGGCGCGAGGTTGATACTGCCCGAAGGCTGAGCGCATGGGCCGATCAGCCGACAACCTCCGTGACGTGTACCGGCTCAGACGCACAGAGATACCTCAGAAACGGAGAAGCAGAGTCCGTTTCATCGCTGCGATTACCATGCCCATGGGCAGCGATTACCATGCCCATGGGCAGCGGGAGACGCCAGTCGGGAGAACCTCTATTCTCGCCCGTATGGATCTGTTGACGTATGGTGTCCAGCGCCTCGCCAGATGGGGAGTCACGAGCACGGTACAAAGGGGAGAACGATGGAGCTAAAGGGAGCGGTCGCGCTGATCACCGGCGGAAGCGAGGGCATCGGGAGAAGCATCGCCGAAGCCCTGAAGGCGGAGGGAGCCGAGGTCACGATCACGGGCCGGCGCGAGGACCTGCTGCGAGCGGCGGCTGAGGAGATCGGCGCGGATTTCATCGCGGGCGACGTCGGGAGCCAAGCCGATGCGGTCCGGACCGTCGACACCGTGGTCGAGAAACACGGGCGCCTCGACATCCTGGTCAACAACGCCGGCTACGGGATCTTCAAGCCTCTCGTCGAGATGGAGCTCGCGGAGCTTGAGGCCGTATACCGAACCAACGTCTTCGGCGCCTTCCTGATGGCGCGAGAGGCTGCCCGCCAGTTCATCAAGCAGGGCGGCGGCGAGCTGATCAACATCTCCTCGACCTCCGGCCTCAAGGGAGGACGCGGGAGCACGGCGTACAGCTCCTCCAAGTTCGCCCTGAGAGGGATGACGGAGTGTTGGCGCGACGAGCTACGCCGACACGACGTGCGCGTCATGCTAGTGAACCCGAGCGAAGTCGTCACGGGGTTCTCTTCCAAGGCGGGATACGAGCAGCAGGTCTCTCCGAAGAAGCTCCGCCCGGAGGAGATCGCCGACGCGATCGTCGGAGCCCTGAAGGTCGACGGCCGCGGATTCATCCCCGAGTTCTCGGTCTTCGCCACCAACCCGTTCTAGCGCTCCTCCACGGATGAGGCCGGGATACCGAGCGCTCGCGGGCCTCGTCTTCGTCGCTCACGCCAGCTTCGTTCTATTTGTCGTGGCGGGCGTCCTGGCGGTGCTGTGGATACCCCGGCTCGCCTGGCTGCATATCCCCTGCGTGGTCTACGGTGCTGCCATCGAGTTCATCGGCGGGACGTGTCCGCTCACGCGTCTGGAGAACCGCTTCCGGCGAGCGGCCGGAGAGCCGGACTACGGCCACAGCTTCCTCGGCCACTACATCGGTGGCGCCGTGGATCCAGCCAAGTGGGCGCGAATCGAGCCGTGGCTTGGAGCCGCGCTCCTGGTCGGCAACGTCGCCATCTACGGTTATCTCCTGAGCCGGACTGGCGGGGGGTGATCAGCAGGAGGTTGAGCAGCGCCCAGCCTCAGGCGGGCCCGCTTCCAATCCGCAGCTGCTCGTCAGGCGTGAAGAAGAGCCTGCGATTCCAGAGGACGACGGTCACCGCCGACACGGCGACGGCGCTCGCCAGCATGAACATCACGACGATCTGGTAGCGGATGGCCAGCAGCGGCGAGACGCCGGCCAGGATCTGCCCGGTCATCATCCCCGGGAGTGCGACCAGGCCGACCACCATCAGGCTGTTGACCGTAGGGATGAGAGCAGCGCGCAGCGCGCTCCGGGTCGGCCCCCTCGAGGCGCGGGCCGCCGTGGCACCGAGCGCCAGGTAGGCCTCCACCTCCCCTCGTCTCGACTTCAGCTCCGCGGCAAGCCGTTCGTGCGCCAGCGCCGCGGCGTTCATCGCATTCCCGACGATCATCCCGAACAGCGGGATGAGGTAGCGCGGGTTGTACCAGGGCTCGATCCGGACGACCACCAGGCTTACGTAGAAGAGCGTAAAACCGGAGCCCACGAGGAGGGCCAGTCCGGTCATGCCGTAGAGCCGGAGGGAGCGTTCCTCCTGCCGCCGCACCGCCTCCCGCGCGGCCACCGCGAGCATGATGGCGAGCGCCGCGAGCACGAGCCACCACTGGTCTATCTCGAAGATGTAAACGAGGACGTACCCCACCAGGGCGAGCTGCACGACGGATCTGACCGCACCTACGATCAGGCTCCCGGCGAGCCCAATCCGCTGCCACCGCGCGATCCCCACGGCGAGGAGCACGAGGCCGGACGCGGCAACCAGGTCGAGCCACGAGAGACCCAGGATCGGGGATTGGAGGATCTCGGGCTCCAGACCCCCCGTGGCCTGCCCGAGACGCTGCTGCAGCGATGGCGCCAAGCGCGGTTCGTTCGTCGCGATCACGCCCGTCACGCTATGCGAAAACATCCGCGGCCTCCCCCGACTCCTCCACGGCGCCCCCGGATAGACGCACCGCCTCATCGGCAACGGCAAAAGCTTCGTGAAGGCGATGCGTCGACAGGATGACCGTGATGCCGCGCTCCGCGCGGAGCCTCTGAATCGAATCCAGCAGAAACTCCGACGACTCCGGATCGAGCGCCGATGTCGGCTCGTCCAAGAGAAGCACCTCCGGGGCGCCGATCAGCGTCCGTGCCAGCGTCGCGCGCTGCTGCTCGCCCACCGACAGCTCGTGGGAAGGCCGGTCCTCGAGCGCTGAATCCAGCCCGGCGAGCTCCAGCGCTTCACGCGCTCGCTCCGGGAGCTCCTCGCCGTCCAATCCCGCGATCTCCGCCGCCTCGAGGAGGTTGTCGCGCACCGAGCCGGCGAACATGACGGGCGTTTGGAAGACGAAGCCCACCCGCCGGCGGAGCTCCGTCACCGGATACTCATCGAGCGACCGGCCCATGTAGGAGATCTCGCCGGCCGCCGGATCATCCAATCGATTCAACAGCCGGAGCAGAGAGGTCTTTCCAGCTCCCGATGAGCCGAGGAGCACGGTGATTCGTCCGCGCGGAAGGACGAGATCGATCTCCCTGAGCAGCACGCGGCCGGACTTCTCCTGGCGAACGTCTCGGAGCCGAAACGCTGCATCCGGAACGGCGCTCAT
>JBDGZR010000060.1:0-23416 GCA_039588495.1 Gemmatimonadota bacterium
CACGTTGTGCCCGCCGAGCGGTTCCATGTGCTGAGCCGGCAGGGCGCTGGTCACGGCGCCGACGCCGCCGAGCTCGAACACCATGTAGGGCAGGGCGAAGAGGACGCCCAGCGTGATGATGATCCCGTTGAACATGTCCACCGTGACGATCGAGACCATCCCCGCCGCCGCGGTGAACAGCACGATCACGATGGCCGTGATGTACATGCCCGTCTCCGGACTGATCGATCCGTCGGAGACGATGCTCAGGATCCAGCCGCCTCCTCGGAACTGGTAGGCCGCGATCGTCACGTAAGCGAGGATGATCGCGATCGTCCCCAGGACCCGGGCCATCGCGTTGTAGCGCTTCTCGAGGAGATCCGGGACGGTGTACTCGGCGATTCGCCGAACCCGGGCGGCGAGGAAGAACGCGACGATGAGGCCCAGCCAGCCTCCCGAGCTGAACCAGAGCTCCGCGATCCCGGTCCGGTAGGCCAGACCGGCGCCTCCGAACAGGGATCCCGAGCCGATCCACGTACAGACGAGCGTGCCGACGAGTAGCGGCACCGGCACCGCCCGCCCCGCGACCATGAAGTCGTCGTGGCTCTTCACGCCTCTCGATCTCCAGACGCTCACGCCGAGGAGAATGAGGGGATAGAGGATGACTACGGCCAGCAGGGTGTTCATCCGGCGCCTCCCGCCCGGTTCACGTGAAGTTCACCGAATCAACAGCCTCGAAGCCGACGCCGCAACGGAGCACGTCCCTCAGAACGCTCGTCCCGCGATCAGGTCGGTGCGCCAGCGGAAGCGCCTCGTGTCGGTGGCCGGGTTGTCGCGCAGCGGTGATGGGATGGTGGCGGCGAGCATCGCGGCCTGGCTGGCGGAGGCGCCGGAGACGGGCACGCCGAAATAGTGGCGAGCCGCCGCATCCACGCCGAAGACGCCCTTGCCGAGCTCGATCACGCTGAGGTAGAGCTCGAAGATTCGGTTCTTGGAGAGCTTCTTCTCGAGGCGCCGGGTGATGAGCGCCTCCCGGAGCTTCCGGCTCAGACTGCGTCGGGGAGAGAGGTAGAGGTTCCGCGCCAGCTGCTGCGTGATCGTGCTCGCGCCTCTCGGTGCCTCCCTCTCCTGCCACGCCTTCCGGATCGCCGCCCGCAGCTCGTACCAGTCGAAGCCCGAGTGGTCGAAGAAAGCTGCGTCCTCCGAGACCAGCACCGCTCGCCGTAGGGAGCGCGGGACCTCGTGGAGCGGCACCGGACGGTACCGGAGCTCGAGCGGTTCGTCTCTCCGGGCCCCCTCGGCGATGCGAATGCGCATGTAGGCCGTCGTGTCGGGCCAGCTCTCGGCGTACCTGGAGACGGACGGGAGCGTGGCCCAGGTGAGTCCCAGCCAGGAGACGACGATGACGGTGAGGACGCCGGCCACGGTTGCAGCGGGTCGGCGAAGAAGAGGCTCTCGCGGCCGCCGGGCGCCGGGAGATGAGCGCCCAGCCACCGCCCTCTTAAGCGCGCGCGGCTTCCTGAAGCGAATCGATCTGCTCCGGGCCCCCGAGGACGATCAGAACGTCGTTGGCGCGAAGCTGCTCGTCCGGGCCGGGATTGTAGAGGAACGCCCCGCCGTCACCGGCGTGTCGGATCGCGATCACGATGAGCCCCGTCTTGCTCGGGATCTGAGCTTCGGCCAGCGTCTGCCCGACGAGAGGGGAGTCGGCGGGCACGGCGAGCTCCTCCAGGCGCAGCTTCAGCTCCTCGTCTCCGGTCACGACGTCCAGGAAGCTGACCACCTGGGGACGAAGGAGGATCGACGCCATGCGGCTTCCTCCTGTGATCGTGGGGCTGATGACATGGTCGGCGCCCGCCTTGTGCAGCTTCCCGATCCCTTCCTCCTCGGACGCCCGAGCCACCACCTCGAGGTCGGGGCGAAGCCCCCTGGCGCTCAGGCAGACGAAGAGGTTGGCCACGTCGTCGGGCAGGGCCGCGATCAGGCCGCGGGCCGTCCAGATGTGCGCTTCGTCGAGGGATTCGTCCCGCGTGGCGTCTGCCTCGACGACGAGGATGTCCTCGCGCATCGATCGGATCTGCCCGGCCCGATCCGGGTCCTGCTCGATCACCACGAAGGGAACACCCGCGTGGATCAGCTCCCGCATCACCTGGAGCCCCATGCGTCCCGCGCCGCACACGATGATATGGTCTTTCAGCTGCATCATCTTTCGCCTGGTCTTTCGCAGTCGAATCACGTTCGTGAGATCCATCTCGACGATCGCCGAGGTGATCAGCGCGAACCAAAGACCCATCGAGGTGATCCCTCCGGCCAGAAGGAAGGCGGCGACGAGTCGACCCTGGTCGTTGAGGGGCCTGACCTCGTCGTAGCCGACGGCCGAAAGGGTGATGATCGTCATGTAGAGGGCATCGGAGAGCGTCCAGCCCGGAAACTGCAGGAAAGCGATCGTCCCGATCACCGTGAGGACTCCCACGATCAGCAGCACCAAAAGGGTACGGCGGAGAAGGGTGCGAAAGTCCGTCATGCCCCTGGACCGCATCATACCGCCGGAACGTCTGAACGCGCCCGACCGAAAGCCCTCGGGCTCTCTGGGCGCTATCGTTCTTGACGCTCTCGGAGGGTCCACCTAACCTGGCTCCGTTCGTCTCCACTCACGGCGTTTCATGCAACTTCACGAAGAGGAGCGATCGTGAACAAGACCGACCTCATCGACTCGCTGTCGCACCGAACCGGCATCTCCAAGGCGGAGGCCCAGCGATGCCTGGACGCCCTCTTCGACACTCCCGAAGGGATCATCGCTCGCGCGCTCCAGCGCCATGACAAAGTCCAGATCACCGGCTTCGGCACCTTCGAAATACGCCGGCGCAAGGCGAGATCGGGGCGGAACCCGCGGACCGGCGAGCCGATCCGCATCGGCTCGAGCACGACCGCCAACTTCCGCGCCGGAAAGGGGCTCAAGGACTCGCTCTAGGAGCCCGCCACCCACTCGGGCGCTCTAGCCGCCGGCCTCCCTCGAGCGGCGAGCCACCACCGTTCGGCCCTTGATCTGGACCCCCCCGAGCCGATCGATCACCAGGTCCGCGATCTCCGCATCGATATCCACCAGCGTGAAGCTGGATCGAATCTCGACCTTCCCGATCTGCCCTCCCGTGGCCCCGCTCTCCCCGGCGATCGCCCCGACGATGTCTCCCGGCCCCGCGCCGTCACGTTTCCCGACGCTGATGAAGATCCTCGTCCACGCGGGAAGAACCGCCTCACGGGAAGCACGCGCCGCCGCGGCCGCTGGGGCCTCCGGCTCCCGGCCCTCGGCCGGCTCCTCGGGTTCGGGTCGTTCCCGCAGCAGCGCCGCCAGCGCTCCTGCCACCAGCGAGGCCGGCTGTTCCCGCAGCAGTGGCTCGAGGAGAAGGATCTCGGCGGACACGTCCCCGGCCTGCAGGCGATCACGCACGGTCTGACGGAAGCGTTCCACGGAGCCGCCTTCCACCGCCGGAGGGACGGTAACGGGCCGGAGATCCCAACCGGCGCGGCGCGCGAGAAGGGAGAGCTGTGGCAGGTGCAGCGCGTCGATGATCGTCACCTTCGAGCCGGCGGCAGGCATCCTTTTCGTGTAGGCTTCCAGGTCCGCGGGGAGGCCCCAGCGCACGGCAGCCGCGAACTCCCCCTCCGTCTCGCCCGGCTCCGCGGTCACGAGCGTGCCGCCGGCGGGCGGCTCCTCTTCCGCATCGGGGGAATGAGCCGGCACGCCGCGTGAGCGCAGGCCGGTGCGCACACGCTCTGCCGACTCGCCGTCGGGACAGATGACGACCGAAACGGCGGTCTCTCCTCCCCCCCGCGCCGCTTCCCCCGCGGCCTTCACCAGGGCCGCCGCGAGCAGGTCCAGCCGCCCTTCTTCGCGCGCGGCGGCTCCGTACCAGAGGATCTCCGGGCGGGCGCCGCCGCTGCCGCTTCCCTCAGGTGCTTCCGAGAACAGCTCTTCGGGCCAGCGCCGTGCCCGGCCCAGCTGCCGCTTCAGCAGGTCGGCCAGCTCCCCCTCGAAGGAGGCGCTCGATACGACCTTCCGGGCCTCCGACCCGGCGGTGTCGAGGAGAGCCTCGGCCGACCCCCACTCGCCCAGCGCCACCATCTGATCGGCCCCGTCGACGCAGATCAGCTTCACGCCCGATGTCTTCAATCCGCCCCGGCGGATCTCTCTCAGCAGCGGGACAGGAGGGCCGATCATGATCCCGGGTGCGGCGGCCTCGGTCACCTCTCCGGCGGACGGCCAGACGATCAGGTCCAGGGGAGGGTCCGATGGATCGCCGGCGATGGCGGCCGCCAGCCTGAGCGCAGCGTCCCGCGTCGGCGAAAGGATCAACGCCTGGGTCCCTTCGCCGGCCCCGCAGTCCGATTGGGCTGCCGCCCTGAACACGAGCTCGTGCCCGGACCCGGCCGCGGCGAGCATCGCGATGTGACGGCCGCGCTCGATCGCCGGGAGAAGCTCGCGAACTACTTCCGGCTCACTCCGAGGTCGATTCGGCTGCATGAACCCCCGATTTGGAGCCGAAGGCTCCGGGAGATTGTTGACGGCTCCGAGAACGTCGGCCCAGTATGGGCCGGCCGGGCCGTTTCGCTGCACTCGCAGGCACGTCCCCGCGCGGAGCCTGCCACGGCGGGCAATGTGCGATCCTGACCCGACTTTGCCAACCGATCGTGGGAGGCACCGCATGCTGGCTGACGTCCAATCCTTCGTCTGGGGCGCGCCCCTGATCATCCTCCTCGTAGGGACGGGCGTCTATCTGACCCTGCTGTTGCGCGGGATCCAGTTCCGCCAGCTCAAGCACTCTCTGTGGCTGGCCCTCATCAAGCGGCGCGAGGAGGGGGCCGAAGGGGACATCTCGCACTTCCAGGCTCTGATGACGGCGCTCGCCGCGACGGTGGGGACGGGGAACATCGTCGGCGTCGCCACGGCGATCGCGGCGGGTGGACCGGGAGCGCTCTTCTGGATGTGGATGACCGGGCTGGTCGGGATGGCCACGAAGTACTCCGAGGCCGTCCTGGGCGTGCGGTTTCGCGAGACGGACGCGCGCGGAGAGAAGTCCGGCGGTCCCATGTACTATCTCGAGAACGGTATTCGCTGGGGAGGCTTAGGAAAGCTCCTCGCCGTCCTTTTCGCCGTTTTCGCCTCCATCGCCGCGTTCGGAATCGGAAACGGCGTCCAGTCCCAGGCGGTCGCGGATGCCCTCAACCGGTCGTTCGCGCTGCCGCATTGGGTCACGGGGCTCGTGGTCGCCGCCTGCGTGGGCGCCGTCATCCTCGGAGGGATCAAGTCGATCGGACGCTTCACCGCCGTGTTCGTGCCGATGATGATCGTTCTCTACATGGGCGCTGCCGGACTGGTCATCCTTCTCAACATCGGCCAGGTGCCCGAAGCGCTCCGGCTCGTCTTCCAGGGAGCGTTCACTCCCATGGCCGCCGGCGGGGGGGCGATCGGTTATACGGTGGCGCAGGCCGTTCGCTTCGGCGTCGCTCGCGGGGTGTTCTCCAACGAGTCGGGCCTCGGCACGGGCGGGATCGCCGCCGCCGCCGCGCAGACGAACGAGCCCGTGCGCCAGGCAATGGTCTCGATGACCCAGACCTTCATCGACACGATCGTCGTCTGCTCCTTCACTGGACTCGCGATCCTCAGCACCGGGTCGTGGACCAGCGGGCTCGACGGGGCGAACCTTACGCAGCAAGCGTTCAGCACCGGACTCCCGGGAGAAGCCGGCGGCGTGATCGTGGCGGTCTGTCTCTCCTTCTTCGCTTTCAGCACGATGCTCGGGTGGTCGTACTACGGCGAGCGGAATCTGGAATACCTGGTCGGCGTGAAGGCGATCTTCCCCTATCGCCTCGCGTTCGTGACCGTGATCGCCGTGGCCGCCGTTGCGAAGCTGGATGTCGTGTGGCTGCTCTCGGACATCATGAACGCCCTCATGGCCTTCCCAAACCTGATCGGCCTCCTCCTTCTGTCCGGGATCGTCTGGAGGGAGACGCGGTCCTACTTTTCCCGCCACCCGCTCGAGTAGGCTTAAATGAGGCCCTTGCTCCGAAGGTCGGCGACCGGGGCGCTCCTGGGTGGAGCCTTCTTTCTGGGGCTCGGGATGTACATGAACAGGGCGATCGGTGCGGGTCCGCTCGAGCACCTCGGCCCGCTCGGCTTCACCGTCGTTGTCGGTGCCACGATCGGCGGCCTGGTGGCTCCGTTGTTTCGGTGGCGACGAGGCCGCGGCCAGGTAGCTGTGGGGCTGAGGCGGGGCGCCGCCGCCCACGAGAAAACGGTCGATGACGTGGTGGACAGGGGGCTGACGCACGTGGCTCTGGAAGTGACCGACCTGGACCGAAGCATCGAGTTCTACGCCAGATACGCGAAGATGGAGGTTGTGCACCGCCGCGCCCGAACGACGGACGCGAACATGGAGATCGCGTGGCTCAGCGATCGCACGAGACCATTCGTCGTCGTGCTGATGGAGGCCAGCCGCGTGGAGCGGACGCTCGGCCCCTTCGCCCACCTGGGGGTGGCGTGTTCGACCCGCGCCGAGCTGGAGAGACAGTGCGCACTCGCCGCCGCGGAGGGGTGTCTGCGCGAGCCGCTGCGGGAGACGGGCGGCCCCGCCGGGTGCCTTGCCATGCTCTCCGATCCGGACGGCCACACGCTGGAGCTTTCCCACGGGCAGGAGGTCGGCGTCGCCGTCGAGTCGCGGGAAGGGGATGACGGGTGAAGATCAGGAAGCTCGGGTCCGCCGACTGGGAGGCGGTCAGCGAGATCTACGCCGAGGGGATTGCCGCCCGGAACGCGACCTTCGAGACAGAGGTCCCGTCGTGGGAATCCTGGAACGGCGCTCACATCTCGGATTGCCGGTTCGTGGCCGAGGTCGATGGAGCCGTGCTCGGCTGGGCGGCTCTCACTCCCGTCTCGGATCGTTGCGTCTACGGCGGCGTCGCCGAGGTGAGCGTGTACGTGGCGGCGTCCAGCCGGGGTCGCGGCCTGGGCTCGGCCCTGCTGGCGCAGGTGATCCGCGCCTCCGAAGAGGCCGGTTTCTGGACGCTCCAGGCCGGGCTCTTCGCCGAGAACGCGGGCAGCCTGAGGCTGCACGAGCGGGCCGGCTTCCGGCTCGTAGGGGTTCGGGAACGGCTGGGCAAGCTGGACGCCCGCTGGCGGGACGTGCTGCTCCTGGAGCGCCGCAGCGAGCGCGCCGGCGTCGAGTGATGCCCTCTTCGCCGCGAAGGGCCGATCCGGCCACGATCTCGTCACGCATACGATGGCTCCGCCGAGCCGTGTGGCTCGCGCTCGCCACGGTAGCCTACAACCTCGTCGAAGCAGGAGTCGCCCTATACGCGGGGGTGCAGGCCGGCAGCATCGCCCTCGTCGGCTTCGGCCTCGACAGCGTGATCGAGCTTGCCGCCGCGGCCGTGGTGCTGTGGCGCCTCAGCCTGGAGGCGCGCGGTGCCGAGGTCGAGCGGGTGCAAAGCGTGGAGGCGGCCGTCAGCCGCTTCGTCGGCGTCACGCTCATCGCCCTCGCCGCCTTCGTGATCATCCAGTCCGTTTGGATCCTCTGGACCCGTCAGGCTCCCCAGGAGAGCTGGCTGGGCGTGACGCTGGCGATCCTCTCACTCCTGATCATGCCCCTGCTGGGGATCGGCAAGCTGCGGGCCGCCGACGAGCTCGGGAGTCGTGCGCTCCGACAAGAGGCCAAGGAGACGCTCGCCTGCGCCTACCTCTCGTTGGCGTTGCTGCTCGGCCTCGGCGCGAACGCGTTGGCCGGCTGGTGGTGGGCGGATCCCGTCGCGGCGCTCCTCATGGTCCCGTGGCTCGTGCGGGAGGGGCTGGAGGCGTTCGAAACAGATGAGGATGAAGAGGACGAGGATGAAGAGGACGAGGAAGGCCCGCCGCGATGACCGAGACGTCGGCGCCCGGTAGTCCGGTGGGGGAGGTGGTGCCCGAGATCCCGACTCGGCGTCTCCTCCTCAGAGCTCTCCGGATGGAGGACGCGCCACGCGTACGGGAGCTGGCGGGCGAGCGCGAGATCGCGGCGAACACGGCCAACATCCCACATCCGTATGAGGATGGGTTGGCGGAGGCATGGATCGACTCCCAGGCCGAGCGACGATCCAGGGGCCAGGCGGTCGTGTTCGCGGTCCAGCTGCGTGGAGAACTCGGCGCCGGATCCGACACGCTTCGGCCAGGGGAGCTGGTCGGAGCGGTCGGCCTGGAGCTGGATCATGAGAACAGGCAAGCGGAGCTGGGCTACTGGATCGGCAAGCCCTACTGGGGCCTAGGCTTGGCCACGGAGGCCGCTCGCGCCGTTCTCCGGTACGGCTTCGAGGAACTCGGCCTGAACCGTGTGCACGCCCACCATTTCGCGCAGAACGCCCCGTCAGGGCGCGTGCTCGAGAAGATCGGAATGGTGCGCGAGGGCTGCCGGCGGGAGCACGTGAGGAAGTGGGGTCGATTTGTGGACGTGGTGCTCTATGGCGTGTTGGCCGATGAGTACCAGACGGCGGAGTCGGCGGCGGGGCACTGAGGTCGGCCGAACCATGATTGGGTCGAGGTGCCGGTCGATCTACCCTTCGAAGCGGGGGTAATGACCGAGGTCGTACGCGCGTATCGAGACGGCCTCTCGCGGCTGAACTCCGAGCTCGGCCAGGGTCATGGATTCTTCAGACACCTGTTTCTCGGCGTACTCCACGTAGAAGTCGTCGGGATCGTCCGTATCACGGAGAAGCATCGCCTGAAGACCGAGCCGCTTCGCCTCCGCCAGCGTCGTGGTGGCCGGCAGCTCGGCGACGTGCTCCAGCCATCGGTCGGGCATGGTGAGCCGCACGGTGAGCGGAGGGGCCTGGCCGGCCTCCCTGCGCGGTGAATCGGGCTCCCGGGTCTTGGGATTGGACGGGGTGTCGCTCATGCTAGGTGCCGCTGAGAGTGTAGAGGAACCGCTTGGTGACGTCGGTTACGTCGAGGCCGACGACCCGGTCGGTGGAGGCGTGGACCGTGGTATGGCCGTGCTCGCGGCCCACTCGGATCGTCGCCCTGCCTATCGCTCCACGGAAGGTCACGGAGTCGAATGTCTCCTCGCTGATCTTGAGGCGCGTGTGAGCGCCGTAGAAGTCCTTGGCTCGTTGCAGGACCTCCAAGGGCAAGACGGCTGTCATCGCTATGTACCGCATGCCGACCACGGGCTCCGCTGACGCGTCCGTTCCCGAGCGGGCCACGCTCGGTGGAGAAGTGGCCGTGAAGTTTGCCCGGCCGCGCCTCCTCGTCAACCGCTACGGGTGGCGACGGGACTGCGGTGCCGTCCGAAGCTCCGTGGCGGCGCTGCTGATGGCGCTGGCCGTGCTCGCCCTCGCGACGGTGGCTGCCGCCAGGGGCGTGCAGCCGTTTTTCGGCTGGTACTACCACTGGGCCTGGTACCCGACGCTGATTGCGCTCTGTGCCGGCTACGCGGCCGTCACGGGCAGCTGGCCGGCGTCGACGCGCCTCGCCCTCAGCCTCCTCTTCTGGTCGGCGTGCCTCTGGTTCTTCTTCGAGCTGGTGAATCTTCGCCTTGCCAACTGGTACTACGTCTTCGCCGCCGAGGACCGTCCGGCGAGGATGCTCGGCGCCTTCACGGCCTTCGCGACGGTCCTGCCGGCGATCTACCTCTCCTACCGCTGGGCCCAGCGCTTGGGCGTCGCCAGAGGCTGGGCGGGCCCCGAGCTGCCTCTGAGCCGGTACCCTGCCGCGCTTGTCGGCGCGGGATTCGCGCTCCTCCTCCTGGCGCTCTGGCAGCCGCACCTCTTCTTCCCGCTCGTCTGGGGGTTTCTTACCCTCGTCCTGGAGCCGTGGAACTACCGGCGTGCCCCTGAGCGGTCTCTGCTGGCCGACCTCGAGCGCGGCCGATATGAGAGGATCGCCCAAATCCTCCTCGCGGGAGCGGCGGTAGGGCTGGCGTGGGAGGGGTTCAATTCCCTTGCCGGAGCCCGGTGGATCTACACGGTCCCGGGGCTGGAGGGGCACAAGCTGTTCGAGATGCCGCTTCCGGGCTTTCTGGGCTTTCCGGTCTTCGCGCTGGACTGTTTCGTCGTGTATCAAGCGCTCGTCAACGTCGACGTCGCCGTACCCGGTTGGGGAGGGAGCTTGGAGGGGGCGCCTCCGGCAGGCTCCGAATCGGCCGTGACCGCCGTCGCTTCCCGGTCTGCCGTTAGCGTCGCCGCCACCAGGAGCGCCGCCGTGGCGAGCGCCCTGGTGTTCGGGGCTTTCGTCACCCTCGGCATGGAGCGCTGGACGATCGACTCGACATATCCCGAGCTCGAGGCGCTGCCCGGCCTCACGTCCGGCGAGCTTCGAATTCTGCAAGCGGCCGGTGTCGGCAGCGTGGAGGCACTCTCCTCGGCCGGAACCGGTCTGCTCTCGGAGCACGGTATCGAGACCGACCGTGCCAGGGACCTTGTCGCGGCCGCGGGCCTGACGGTGTTTCGCGGATTGGGTGCCGAGAACGCCAGCGCGCTAATATCGGCGGGCATATCGACGGTCTGCGCCCTCGCACGGGCGGAAGCCGCCGCGGTCTCGCGGGCCGTTCGTGCCGTCCGGACCGATCCGAGGGCTGGCAGCCCGCCTCGCGTCAGGGTCTGGATCCGCTCCGCGGCCCGCACCTGCGAAGACGCACAGGCCGGTAACGGTATCACGTCGACAGACCGAGAGGGATAGCAGATGCCCCCGAACGACATGGCGCCCCTGCTCGAGTACTCCGAGGAGCTGTTCGCTCAAGAGACGGAGACACACCGCTGGATCCAGGCCCAGATGGAGGAACGGGGTTTCCCGACGATTCAGGTCTCTGCTCTGGAGGGCCGCATCCTGGCCGTTCTTGCCAAGCTCGCGGGAGCCGAGCGGCTGCTGGAGTTGGGCACTCTCGGTGGGTACTCAGCGCTGTGGTTGATCTCCCTGCTGCCGGCGGAGTCGCGACTGATCACCGTCGAAGGCGAGCCCCGCCACGCGGCTCTGGCTCGGGAGGCGTTCGAGCGAGCCGGCGAGAGCCGGATCGAGGTGCTGGAGGGAGACGCCCGAAAGGTGGTCGAGGAGAGCATTCTCGGTGATCGAGACCAAGCCGGTTCCTTCGATCTGATCTTCATCGATGCGGACAAGGGTAATTATCCGTACTATCTGGATGCTGCCTGCATGCTCCTGAAATCAGGGGGCCTCCTGCTGGGAGACAACGCGTACTGGGAGGGGAAAGTCGTCGATGCATCCGCCCGGGATGTAGAGACGGAAGCGATCCGATTCTTCAACCGCCGACTGGCGGAAGATCCACGCTTCGAGAGCGTTCTTCTACCCGTGCGTGACGGTCTGGCCGTGGCCCGCTTCACCGGTCCCACGCTCCAGGCCTCCTCCGGAGATAGATGAGATGCGCAAAGACCGAATTGGAATGGCTCGATGATCGAGAACGAATCGCAAACGCCTCTCCAGTACGGACGGTTCTTCCTCCCCGGCCCGACCGAGGTCCGGCCGGAGACGCTGGCTGCGATGGCACAGCCGGTCATCGGCCACCGGAGCGAGGAGATCCAGGCTCTGATCGGAGCGGCTCAGCCGGAGCTCAAGCACCTCTTCGGGACCGGGAGGCCCGTCTACATCTCCACCTCATCCGCGACGGGCATGATGGAGGCGGCGATCACGAACCTGAGCCGAAAGCGCGTCCTCTGCCTGGTCTGCGGAGCGTTCAGCGGCCGCTTCCACGCCATCGCCGAAGCGACGGGTCGGCAGGCGGACCGCCTGGCCGTCGAGTGGGGCGACGCGAATCTGCCCGAGGATCTGCGCAAGCTGCTCGCGGAGGATCGTCATCGCTACGACCTCGTGACGGTCGTCCACTCGGAGACCTCCACCGGAACGTTGAACCCGGTGCGCGAGATCGCGGCCGTCGTGGCGGAGTTCGATGGCATCCTGCTGGCGGTGGACACGGTGAGCTCGATGGGCGGGGCCCCGCTGCTGATGGACGATTGGGGCCTCGACTACGTGCTCACCGGCGCCCAGAAGGCGTTGGCGCTGCCACCCGGGATCTCCCTCGCCGCCGCTTCGGAGCGGGCCCTCGCAAGAGCGGGCGAGGTCGAGCACCGGGGCTTCTACTTCGATCTTCTCAAGTTCGAGAAGAGTCTCGACCGGCTGATGACGCCGAACACGCCCGCCGTCTCGCTCATGTTCGCGCTTCGCCACCAGCTCGAGCACATCGTGGACGAAGGTCTGGAAGCTCGCTGGCGGCGTCACCAGCAGATGGCGGATCACACGCACCTCTGGCTGGCCAGGCTCGCCGCCGAAACGGGTCGGCGCTTCGAGATCGTCGCTCCTCCCGGCTACCGCTCTCCGACGGTGACCGCCGTGCGGCTGCCGGATCCCGAGGAGATGGGCGGACCCGAGGTCGTGAATCGGCTCAGGGAACGAGGCTATGCGATCGCGGCCGGATACGGGAAACTGAAGCAGGAGACGATTCGTATCGGCCACATGGGCGACCACACGATGGAGCAGCTCGAAGACCTGCTCGAGGAGCTGGGTAAGGTGTTGATCACGTGAACGACGGCATAGCGCTTACCGGGTCAGCCACGGCGACCCGAACGCGGGAGCACACGGAGAAGGAACGGCGAGTGAAGAGGGTGGTGATCGCCGATCCTCTCTCGACCGAGGGACTCGACCTGCTCGGCACTGCCGATGGGCTCGAGATCTTGGACGTATCGTCGGAGGGGAGGGAGGCGCTGGAGGAGGCCCTCGGGGAAGCGGAGGGACTGATCGTGCGTAGCGGCACGCAGGTCGACGGGCCGCTCCTGGACGTCGCGCAGCATCTCGAGGTGATCGGTCGGGCGGGCGTCGGGGTGGACAACATCGACATGAGGGCGGCGACGCGTCGCGGGGTCGCCGTCATCAATGCTCCTGGCGGCAACACCAACTCGACCGCCGAGCTCGCCTTCGCGCTTCTCCTGGCGGCCGCACGCCGGGTCCCGGAGGCGGACCGCTCCGTGCGAGAGGGTCGCTGGGACCGCAAGGCCCTCAGGGGCCGACAGCTCCAGGGTAACACGCTCGGCGTTATCGGTGCCGGCCGCATCGGCACGGAGGTCGCGCGCCGTGCGCACGCGTTCGGCATGCGGATCCTTGCCTATGATCCGTACCTTTCGAGGGAACGGGCCGCCGACGAGCGCATCGAGCGGGTGGAACTGGACGAGCTGTTGGAGCGAGCCGACTTCGTGACGGTGCATGTACCCCTCACGGAGCAGACGCGAGGGATGATCGGCGCGGCGGAGATCGCCCGGATGAAGCCGACCGCGATCCTGATCAACGCGGCGCGTGGAGGGATCGTCGACGAGCGGGCCCTCGCCGTCGCATTGGAGCAGCGCAAGCTGGGAGGCGCCGCCCTCGATGTGTACGAGACGGAGCCGTTTCCCGGGGAGCATCCCCTCCGCGAGGCGCCGAACCTCGTGATGACGCCTCATCTGGGCGCCGCCACGGTGGAGGCGCAGCGTGAGGTGGCGCTGGAGATCGCCAGGCGCGTTCGGGATGCGCTGGTCGCGGCGGACCTCACCGCGGCGCTCAACGTGCCGCAGATCGATCCGGAGGAGCGTGCGCGTCTCGAGCCGCTGCTCGAGCTCGGGCGCCGGCTCGGCGTCGTCCTGTCCGCCCTCACCGACGGGCGCTGCCAGCGCCTGGAGGTTCGCTATGCCGGTTCCATGCGCCGCGTTCTGCGGCTGCTCGCCGCCGCTTCCCTGGAGGGCTACCTGCGCTCGACCGTGGCCTCTCCGCTGAACCTCGTCAACGCCCTGGCGGTCGCCGACGAGCGGAGCATCGACGTGGCCCGTGTGCGTCGTCGCCGCATCGCCGACTACGCCAACTACGTGGAGCTCACCGCGACCGGCGGTCCCCGCGAGCAGGTGGTTGGTGGGGCGCTGCTGGAAGAAGGGCATCGGAGGCTCACGCGCGTCGGCCGCTTCCACGTCGACGCGATGCCGCGCGGCAACCTGGTCCTCGTGAAGAACCGGGATATGCCGGGCGTGATCGGCGAGGTCGGCTCCTGCCTGGGCGAGGCCGAGGTCAACATCGCCGAGTACCACCTCGCCCGCACGGAAGCAGGCGGCGAAGCATTGGGTGTCATCCGGACCGATGCCCCTCTCTCCACGGAGCTTCTGGAGGAGCTCTCGGGACTGCCGAGCGTGATCGCCGTCAGGCAGGTCGTTCTGGACAGCTAGTCCGGGCGGCAGGCTCAGATCCCAGCAGCGATCTCCGTCGGCTCGCGGGAGTCGCTCGTCGCTACCGGTCTCCACGTATCGGCCGCACCCGCCACGGGGAGCGCCAGCAGCTCGGGGTGCAGAAGTCCCCCCAGGATCTCGATCCCGTCCACGATCCGCGGGCCTGACCGGTTGAAGTAGGATGACCCGTCCACAACGAACGCGCGCCCGTCATCGATCGCCCGCGGAGCCAACCTCGCGAGGAGCTCCGCGTGCGCATCGGCCTCTCGACGCGTCGCCGCGAGCCCGAATCCGCAGGGCATGATGAGAAGCGCGTCAGGGTCCGCGTCGGCCAGCTCCGCCTCCGTCGTTTGGACCGATCGGCCCTTCGCCTCGCCCGCCACGCACTCGCCGCCCGCCAGATCGATCATCTCCGGCAACCAGTGACCAGGGACGAAGAGCGGATCGAGCCACTCCAGAGCCAGGACGCGTGGGCGCGGCGCTCCGGCCACCGCGCGGGTGACCTCGTGAGAGCGCCGCCGCAGATTCCCGACGACGACCTCTGCTCGCTCCGCCGCTCCGGTCGCTTCACCGATAAGCGTCACGCTCTCCAGCACGTCGCGAATGGAGTGCGCATCCAGCGAGAGCACGTCCGCCTCGATCTCCGCCGCTCGAGCCGCTTCCCGAGCACCCTCAGTCGGCACGGCGCACACCTCGCACACGGCCTGAGCCACGATGAGGTGGGGCGAGAGCTCTCGGAGCTCGTCGACGTCGATCTCGTAGAGATCGCTTCGGGACGAGGCGCCTTCGCGGATCGCCTGATCGATCGCTCCGCTGCTCTTGCCGGAGAGATCGAAAGTCGGCTTGCTGATCCGTGGGCGGTCGAGAGCCTCTGGTGGGTGATCGCACTCGTGGGAGATACCGACGAGCTCTCCCTCCAGACCGAGCTCGCAGAGGATCTCGGTCGCCGCGGCGAGGAGAGAGACGATCTTCATTTCAGCTTTATCACCGGCTCAATAGGTCGGCATGCTCTCGTCGACCTCCTCGGCCCAGGCCAGGATCCCGCCCTTCAGGTTGATCGCGTCGAAGCCCGTCTCGCGCAGCTTCTCCACCGCCATTGCGCTGCGCGCCCCCGAGCGGCAGTAGACGACCAACGGAGTGGCCGGATCGAGCTCTCCTACGATGGTGGGGAAGACGCCGAGCGGGGTCAGACGGGCTCCCTGCGGCTCCAAGTTGCAGATCTGCCACTCGTACGGCTCACGTACGTCGATCAGCTGGAAGTCTCGGCCTTCATCCAGCCACCGCTGGAGTTGGGTCACCTCGATCTCGGGCACGCCTTCGGCCGATCCGTCTCGATCCACGTTCACCCCGCAAAACTCCTCGTAGTCGATCAGCTCGGTGATCGTCGGGTTCTCGCCGCACACCGGGCACGACGGATCCGCCTGGATGCTTAGCTCGCGAAACTGCATTTGCAAGGCGTCGATGAGAAGGATGCGTCCGCTGCGCAGCTCGGCGCCAGCTCTGCGGGCGGCGGCTCACGAAACAGGCAGCGATAGCAGGGTCCCTCCTCGGCTCCGAAGACGGACACCTGCCCCTCGAAGCGAAAGATCGCGCCGTAAACCGTCGGCATTCCCAGGAGCACGGCCGCGTCGTTGACGAGGTAGCGAGTCGGGAAGTTGTCGCTCCCGTCCACTACTACCTCCCACCCCTGCATGATCTCAAGCGCGTTGCCCGAGTCCAGCCGGGTCTCGAATGTCTCGACCTCCACGTCGGGATTGATGGCATGGAGGCGAGCCCGAGCTGATTCCAGCTTCGAGGTGCCGACGGAGGACGTATCGTGAAGGATCTGTCGCTGCAGGTTCGTGAAGTCCACCACATCATGGTCGACGATGCCTATCGTCCCTACTCCGGCTGCCGTGAGATAGAGCGCGATGGGCGAGCCCAGACCGCCGGCGCCGACGAGAAGGACCCGAGCTCGTTTGAGCCGCTCCTGCCCCTCCACGCCCACCTCGGGGATGAGAAGGTGGCGGCTGTAGCGGCGAAGCTCAGCAGTCGTGAGCCCGACCTGCTCGGCTTCGAAGCTGCTGCCCACCGCCATCACCTCCGAGGCGCGGCCGCCGGCGATCGACGGGATGATGCTCAGCTCCGCCCCTTCCTCCAGCACCGGATCCTCCGGCAGGTCGCGAAGATTGCTCGCGCCGACGTAGATATTCACGAAGTTCCGCAGCTCGCCGTCGTCATCGATAAGCTGGGCACGAAGGCGCTCGTTGGACTCGGTAAGCCGCGTGAGCGCCTCGCGGGCGGTCTGCGCCTCGACGTCGACGCTCGATCGCCCGTCCACGAAGGGCCTCAGCGGTGCCGGGATGCGTATCGAGACTCTAGCCATTCTCACACCTCTCGCTGGCGTGCATCGATCAAGTATAGCGAATCGACCGCTCCTCGAAGCGGCCGGCGTCCGGATTCAGCTCCCACGCGCGCGTTTCCTCCGGCCCTCCCGCCGCGACCCGGATGATCACGTAGTAGTACCAAGGCCATGCCAGCTCGCGATCTGTCTCCGACGGGGACGGCGGAGCGTCAGGGTGGGTGTGATAGAATCCGAGCACTCGTGGGCCGCCCTCCTCCTCGGCGGCCAGGGCGCGTCGAAGGCTCTCCGGGTCCACCAGGTAACGATCGTCCCTCTCGGACCAGCGGTTCTGGACGGGCCGGAAGCCCTCGACTACCCGTCTGTCCCCCTCGATGCGGCCGAGCAGGATTCCGCAGGCTTCCCCTGGATAGCCCTGCGCCGCGGAGGCGAGCAGATCGGCACAGATCTTCGAACCGATCTCCAGCCGGGTCCGCGTCTCGCTCACGGCCTGCTCGCTTCCTCGTCCAGGTAGCGGTCTCCACCGTCCGGCAGGACCGTGACGATCCTTCCGGCTTCGAGTCGGTTCGCGACCCGAACGCAAGCTGCGTAGGCGGCCCCGGAGGACGTGCCGACGAAGAGTCCGCTCTGGCGCGCGAGCCGTCGTGCCCAACTCTGAGCCTCCTCTGTGGAGATCCTGATCCTCTCGTCGGCCACGGCCGGATCATAGATTGCCGGACGCAGCGCCGAATGGAGGTTCTTGAGGCCTTCGATGCCGTGCAGGGCCTCGAGCGGCTCCACCGCGATGATCCGCACCCGGTTTTCCAACTCGCGCAGCCGCCGGCCGGTGCCGATCAGTGTTCCGGTCGTGCCGAGGCCGGCCACGAAGTGCGTGACGCCGCCACCGGTCTGCCGCCAGATCTCCAAAGCCGTGCCCTCGTAGTGCGCCCGCCAGTTGGCCGGGTTCGAGTACTGGTCGGCGTACCAGTAGCGATCCGGCGATGCCCTGGCCAAGCGTCGAGCCTCGAGGATCGAGCCGTCGGTGCCCTCGAGCGGGTCGGTGAGGACGAGGTGTGCTCCGAAGGCTCCCAGGGTCTGCAGCCTCTCCCGGCTCGCGTTTTCCGGCACGCAGAGGGTGACCTCGAAGCCGACGGCCGCCCCGATCATGGCATAGGCGATGGCCGTGTTTCCCGAGCTGGCGTCAAGAAGGGACCGGTCCGCCAGCCCGCCCTCCCACAGCCCGTCCCGAACGATCGACCACGCGGTTCGGTCCTTCACCGAGCCGCCCGGATTGAGCCACTCGGCCTTACCGAGGATCTCGACGCGCGGATCGGGCGAGGGCAGGTGGAGCAGCGGCGTCCGTCCGATGCTCTCGACCAGCGCGCGCGCCGAGCGCGACAGCACCTGAGAGCCTGGCTTTTCCTGGAGGTCGAGGATTGGTTCCATCGTCTCTTCGCTCGTTGCAGTACCCTGGATACAAAAAAGCCGCGAGCTCGGGGCTCGCGGCTCGTGGCGCCATCCGGAACGATCTTTCGATCTACGCGCGCACCGCGGTCCCCCGCCGTCCGAAGCTGATTCGACAGCTACAGACGGCCGTAACGCTCGTCCTTCCGGTTTCTGATGTGCGCGGTGTCATCTTCACATGGTCATCGGTTCGAGGGCTCTTCGGCCCGGCCCGGCGAGCCGAGTCTCTACGGAGTCTATAAGGTGGAACCCCTCAGTCCTCAATTTGGTTTCCGGCGTCGAATCGGTTTCCGGTGTTGGTCGGTTCGACGGAACTGCTGCCGACGGAAGGGCAGCCGTCACACCGGCACGGCGGCGGCGGCCTGCAGAGCCCTGAAGTTCTCGGCCACGCTGCCGGCGCCCCTGAAGACCGACGAGCCGGCGATCAGGACGTCCGCTCCGGCCGCTACCGCGAGCGGTGCCGTCTCCGTGTCCACGCCGCCGTCGATCTGGAACCGGATGCCCCCCAGCCCGGCTGCCGCCGCCATCTCCCTGATTTGTCCGAGCTTCGGAAGCACGGACGCGATGAACCGCTGCCCGCCGAAGCCCGGGTTCACGGTCATGACGAGCACGAGATCGACCAGGTGGAGGACCTCCCCGATCGCCGCCGCCGGCGTCGCCGGGTTTATCGCGACCCCGGACCGGCAGCCGAGCTTTCGGATCTCGACCAGATCGCGGTGCAGGTGGAGACTCGCTTCCTGGTGGATCGTGATGAGGTCGGCACCGGCATCGGCGAAGGACGCCAGGAACCTGCCGGGTTCGTGCACCATCAGGTGGGCGTCTACGAATGCCTCCGTGCACGCTCGAAGGGCTCGCGCAACCGGGAGCCCGGCCGCCAGGTTCGGCACGAAGCGACCGTCCATCACGTCCAGCTGGAACCAGCGCGCGCCGGCCTCCTCGGCCTCCCGCACGTGCTCTCCGAGACGGGCGTAGTCGGCGGCCAGCACCGACGGAGCGATCACGATCCCCTCGGGCGCGTCCATGCGGTTCAGATCCTTCCGGCACAGGGTGATAGGGCAAGCTGCCCGCGTCGGACCCACGAATTATAGTCAGATCGCGAGGGCCGCCAGAGGGGGGGAGCTTGCCATCAGGGTCGGTCCTCGTTCCTTTCGGCCCCGATGCCTTCGACTCCGGATCCGGCCTCGGCGATTCCGTGACACCCTCCATCCTTCTGGTGCTGGCCATCTTGGCGGCGGCCGTCGTGCTCTTCGTCACGGAATGGGTGCGGTACGACCTGGTCGCTCTCATCGTCTTGCTGCTGCTCACTCTGACGGGGCTCATCTCGGGCCTGGAGGCCATCCAGGGTTTCAGCAACCCGGCCGTCATCACGATCGCGGCCGTGCTGGTGCTGAGCGGCGGTTTGTACCGCACCGGCATCGCGCACTTCGTCGGCGATCACGTCCTCCGCTTGGCCGGCGAGGGCCCGGGTCGGCTCACCCTCGTCCTGATGGTCACGGCCGGTCTGCTCTCCGGCATCATGAACAACATCGCGGTGAGCGCGCTCCTCATCCCGGTCGTCCTGGAGATCTCGGGACGTACCGGTATTCCGTCCTCCAAGCTGTTGATCCCGCTCGCCTTCGCCTCGTTGCTGGGCGGCATGACCACCTTGATAGGCACGGCCCCCAACATCCTGATCAGCGGGGCCGCGGCGGAAGCCGGTCTCGGCGCGTTCGGCATGTTCGCTTACGCGCCCGTCGGGATAGCCGCCCTCGTCGGGGGGGTCGCCTACATGGCGCTGATCGGCCGGCGGCTCCTTCCCGAGCGTCGGAAGGATGGGGAGGGCGGGGGGATCGGTGCAGACCTCTGGGATCAGTTCGAGCTCGAGGAGACGCTGTTCAGCCTCGAGGTTCCGGTGGGATCGCCGCTCGAGGGTCGCACGCTGGTCGAGAGCCGGCTCGGAACGGTGCTCGGTCTCACCATCCTCGCCGTCGTGCGCGACGCGAACTACCTGCTGGCTCCCGCGCCCACTTTCATCCTCAAACCCCGCGACAGGATCGTGGTCGAAGGGAGGCGCTCGGCGCTCGAAGCGGCGAAGACCTGGAGGCGGCTCTCCACCGAAGAGCCCCCGGCCGCAGCGGAGCTCCTCTCGGAGTCGGTCGGCTTCCTGGAGGCCACCGTGGCCCACGGGGCCCCTATCCTCGGAGAGAACATCGTCGACGCCAACTTCCGACGCCGGTTCCACGCCACGGTGCTGGCCGTCGACCGGGGCGGCGTCGTGAAGCGGACGCGCCTCCACCAGACTGAGCTCGAGGTGGGAGACCGGTTGCTGCTGCGCGCGGATGTGGACCGCCTCGAGGGGCTGCGCGCGGCGCCCGATTTCTCCGAGGTCCGACCGGTCGGAGGCGAGGAGGCGAGCCAGCGATACCGGCTGGAGCGAAGGCTGTTGCGGGTCGTCGTGCCGGAAGGCTCGTGGCTGGACGGCCGACGCCTGGACGAGACGAGAATCCGGGCGGCCCTCGATCTGACCGTGCTGGAGATCCGAAGAAACGGCGAGAGAAGTCTTCTCCCAGAGGGAGACACCGTGCTGCGGGCCGGTGATCGGCTGTTTCTGGAGGGCAGGGCGGAAGATCTCGCCATCCTGGAGGGGATACAGGGACTTGAGTTCGACGGGGAGCAGCCGCTGCAGCTGGAAGACCTCGAGGCGAACACGGTCGGCTTCGCCGAGGTCACCCTGTCGCCACGCACGACGATCGGGGGAAAGACCCTCCAGGATCTCGGCTTCCGGGAGCGCTACGGGCTGATGGTGCTCGCGATCGAGCGTGGCGGTCGCGTCTACCACTGGAACGTGAAGGTCCGGTCGACCCCTCTCCAGTTCGGGGATGCGCTGCTCGTATACGGCCGGCGTTCCGCGTTGGCCAAGTTGGCGCAGGATCCCGACTGGCTGGTTCTGAGTGCCGAGGTGCGCGAGGCGTTTCGCGAGAAAAAGGCGCCCCTGGCGGCGGCCCTGATGGCCGCCATGATCCTGTCGGTGAGCTTCGGCTGGCTGGAGATCTACATCGCCGCTCCCACCGGCGCTCTCTTGATGGTGCTCACCGGCTGCCTCACGGCGGACGAGGCCTACAAGTTCATCGAATGGAAGGTCCTGGTGCTCATCGCCGGGATGCTGGCCTTGGGACTGGCCATGGAGAGTACGGGAGCCGCCGGGCTCATCGCCGAGTCCGTCCTCGGTCCAGCGGGCGCGGGCGGCCCGAGGGTGCTGCTCGCCTCGCTGTTCCTGGTTACCGCTCTGGCCGCGCAGTTCATGCCGACCGCCGCCGTGGCCGTGTTGATGGCGCCGATCGCGCTCGGCGCCGCCGCCGAGCTGAGTCTGTCGCCGCAAGCTCTTCTGATGGTCGTGGCGATCGGAAGCTCGTGCGCCTTCATGAGCCCCTTCGGCCACGCCGTCAACCTTCTGGTCATGGGTGTGGGTGGCTACAAGGTCTCGGATTACACGCGGGTGGGGATTCCTCTCGTCGCCGTCCTGCTGGCCGTCGTTCTTTTCGTGCTCCCCATCGTCTGGCCCCTGACCTGACAGCCGGGCGGAGCCGGCCGGCGGCCCCTGCCCCCAGGGTGACCCGGCTCAGATCAGCCCGAGCTTCACACCCACCTTCTTTAGCGCAGCCAACGCACGGTCCAGGTGCTCTCTCTCGTGGGAGGCCGAGATCTGGCAGCGTATCCGGGCCTCCCCTTTTGGCACAACGGGGAAGCCGAAGCCAATCACGAAGACGCCCTCCGCGAGGAGCTGGTTGCTCAGAGCGATCGCGTCCGACGTCTCTCCGATGATGACGGGGACGATCGGGGTGTCGCCTTCGATCGGCCGGTAGCCGAGCTCCAGCAGTCGCTCCCGGAAGTAGTCGGTGTTGGCCTTCAGCTTCGAGACGAGCTCGGGGTGGCTTTCCAGATGGCGGATGGCCGCCAGGGCGCCGCACGCCGAATGGGGCGGAACGGCGTTCGTGAACAGTTGGGTGCGCGAAACCTGGGTCAGGTAGTCACACAGATCTCGCGTGCTGGCTATGAAGCCACCCGCCATGCCACCCAGCGCCTTCCCGAGGGTCGAGGTAACGATGTCCACCTCGCCGTGCATGCCGAAATGCTCGGGCGTCCCGCGGCCGGTCTCACCCAGGACTCCTGTGGCGTGGGAGTCATCGATGACCATGATGGCGTCGAATCGGTCACACAGCTCTCGGATCTCCGGCAGAGGGGCGATCTCCCCTTCCATGCTGAACACGCCGTCGGTGATGACGAGCCGATGACGGGCGTCGCGCGAGGCGTCCAGCACCTCGCGAAGGTGGTCCATGTCCATGTGGCGGTAGATCTTGCGTTGTGCCTTGCACAACCGGATCCCATCGATGATGGAGGCGTGATTGAGGGCGTCGCTGATCAGAACGTCCTCCTCGCCGAGCACGGGCGCGAAGAGCCCCTCGTTGGCGTTCCAGCAGGAGGTATAGGTGATCGACGCCTCCGTCCCGAGGAAGTCCGCGATCCCCTCCTCGAGCTCGCGGTGTATCGTGAACGTCCCGCAGATGAACCGAACCGAAGAAGTCCCAGCTCCATATCGGTCCACTCCGTCACGAACGGCCTGCATGACCGACGGCTCGTCGCACAGCCCGACGTAGTTGTTCGAGCACAGATTGACGACCTCGCCGAAGCCTTCCAGCCTGATCACCGCCGATTGCGGGCCCTCTATGTGACGCAGCGTCTTCAGCACGCCCCGATCACGCATCTCGCCCAGCTCGCGAGCCAGCCGCTCGCTCAACCCCTGATTCAAGGTGGTTCCTCCGATCCGTTCCGAATAAAGCGTCATCTCGTTAGTCGTAGTAGTCGCGACCGCGTCGCTCCGTCACCCGGGAAGAGTCGACCCGGATACTGGGTCTCGATCCCCAGCGCCCGCAGAGTGTGAATCCCGCGAACGAGCCGCGCACGAAGACCACGCGGTCGGTTCCCGCCTCGGCGGCGATCTCGTCCGGGGTTTCCCTGAGCGCGAAGGGTCTCTGATTGGCTGCCCACCCGGGACCGAACAGCCAGCAGCCGCCGACGCTGCGCACGGTTCCCTCTCCCACGGCGACCATTGGCGAAAAACGGCCGGAGTCGACCGCGGTGATCGCCCCGAGATCGAGCCCGCCGCGAGTTCGCACCCGGTACTCACCGGCACGCTCGAGGCTGAACGGTCGCGCGTGATAGAAGCTGACGCGCTCCCTCGAGCACGTGGCGTCGTACACGCTTCGCTCCGCGGAGAGCACGATCTCCGCCTCCGAGAGCGCGACGACCGCGGTGTCGAGCCGCCCGCAGGTCGTCGGGGAGACCGGACCGGCGAACTCCAGGGAGAAGCTCTCGCCTACGACCACGGTGTCCGGATACGCCGCCCAGCTGACGATCGCCTCGTCCGGCGTCGGCTCGCCGATTCGCCAGCATCCCGCCGCG
>JBDGZR010000061.1:0-15537 GCA_039588495.1 Gemmatimonadota bacterium
CCTCCAGGTCGTGCGCAAGCACACCGGCCGGCCGTTTCCGAGCGATCCCTACGAGCAGCTCGAGGTCGCGATCAAGGCCGTGTTCGACTCCTGGATGGGGCGGAGAGCCGTTGATTACCGACGCGAGTTCGGAATCACCGCCGAGATGGCCAACGGGACTGCAGCCAACGTCGTCGCGATGGTCTTCGGGAACATGGGATCCGACTGCTCGACGGGCGTGGCCTTCACCAGGGACCCCGGCACGGGCGAGAACGAGCTCTACGGCGAGTACCTGGTCAACGCCCAGGGCGAGGACGTCGTAGCCGGGATCCGGACGCCGAAGCCGATCGGCGAGATGGCCGCCGAAGTGCCCGAGATCTACGCCCAGCTCCAGAAGCTGCGGCGGAAGCTGGAGGAGCATTACCGCGAGGTCCAGGACTTCGAGTTCACGAGCGAGCGCGGCACCCTGTACTGCCTGCAAACGCGCAACGGGAAGATGAATGCGAGCGCCCGGGTCAGGACCTCGGTCGAGATGGTGGAAGAGGACTTGATCAGCCGGGAAGAGGCGCTCCTGCGCGTGATGCCCGAGGATCTCGAGCAGATCCTCTACGCCAGGATCGACCCGGACTACAGCGGCATCCCTCTGGCCACGGGGCTCGCCGCCTCGCCCGGCGCCGCAAGCGGAGAGGTCGTGTTCGACGCGGATCGGGCCGAGCTGCTCGGACGACAGGGAAGGAAGCTGATCCTGGTTCGGGAGGAAACGAAACCGGAGGACATCCACGGCTTCTTCGCCGCCGAGGGCGTGCTCACGAGCCGGGGTGGGGGGACGTCGCACGCCGCCGTCGTCGCCCGCGGGATGGGGAAACCGTGCGTGGCCGGAGCGGAAGGCTTCATGGTCGACGAGGAGCGTTCCCAGGCGATCGCCGGCGAGACGGTGGTGAAGGAGGGCGACACCATCACGATCGACGGAGCGACAGGTCACCTCTATCTGGGCGATGTTCCGATGGTCGAGGCGGAATTCTCCGAGGAGTTGGAGACGTTGCTTTCCTGGGCCGACGAAGCTGCCAGGTTGGACGTGATGGCGAACGCGGACACTCCCGAAGATGCCTCACGGGCGATCAGGTTCGGAGCCATGGGCATCGGTCTCTGTCGGACCGAGCGGATGTTCAACGCGCCCGAGCGGCTTCCGATCGTCCTCGACATGATCGTCGCGGAGGACGATGAGCAGCGGGCCGCGGCCCTGGCTCGGCTGCTGCCGATGCAGCGGGCCGATTTTCGCGGGATCTTCGAGGCGATGTCGCCCCGGCCGGTGACGATCCGGCTTCTGGATCCGCCGCTCCACGAATTCCTCCCCTCCCAGGAGAAGCTGGAAGAGGAGATCCTGCATCTCCATCAGCTTCGTGACGCGCTGCGCGGCATGGACGTGCTGAGGAGCACCCTGAAGGTGTTGGAGACGGACGCGGCCGAGGCGGTGGACGCGTTCTCCGATGGCGCGAAAGAGCTGGCCGACGTGCGGCGTGTCGACCGGGTGATCGCTCGGAAGGAGGCCCTGCTACGCGGCGCCCAGGCGCTGCGCGAGACCAATCCGATGCTGGGGCACCGCGGCGTGCGCCTGGGGCTCACCTATCCGGAGATCTACCAGATGCAGGTCAGAGCCGTCCTCGAGGCAGCGGCGGAATGCCTCAAGGAGGGGGTCGAGGTTCATCCTCAGATCATGGTTCCACAGGTGTGCACGTCCCAGGAGCTGGTGCGGGTGAAACGGTACGTGGAAGAGGCCGAAGCCGCCGTGAAACAGGACTACGGGGTGGAGATCGACTTCGCGTTCGGCACGATGATCGAGGTCGTTCGGGCGTGCCTGCGGGCAGAGAGCCTGGCCGAGGTGGCGGATTTCTTCTCCTTCGGGACCAACGACCTCACGCAGGCCACGTTCTCGTTCAGCAGGGAGGACGCCGAAACGAAGTTTCTGCCGCTCTACAACGAGCGCGGAATCCTCCAGGACAACCCGTTCGAGGTCCTGGATCGAATGGGGTTGGGACGCCTCATGGCAGTCACCGTGCAGTGGGCCAGGACGAAGAAGCGCGATTTCGAGGTGGGGATCTGCGGCGAGCACGGCGGCCATCCCGCCTCGATCCGGTTCTGTCACGAGATCGGTCTGGACTACGTCTCCTGCTCGCCGCCCCGCATCCCCGTCGCTCGCCTGGCGGCGGCGCACGCCAACGTTCAGTCGGTGACGAGATAGACCTCGTCGTGCGCCCGGACCCTCTCGTCCACGTGGATGGCGATCTCGCTCCCGGCGGCAGCGCTCTCGACGGGGCCGTGCTCGACCTGTAGCGAGCCCGCGGTCTGCTCGAAATCGGTCGTGTGGCCGCGGAAATGAATCGTGTCCCCCACGCTCAGGTCCGCGACCAGCTGCACGACTCCGACGTGAGGCTTGTCGAAGTAGTGCGTCACCGTGCCGATGAGTTGCTCCTGCATGTGGCCTCCTCCGGCGGATGTCCGATCGATCCGGGATCTTAACGTCTCGTTGACGTTCGCGTCGACCCACGCGGCCGGCTAAGATCGACAAACCGGTGAACGAATCGCGTCCGGCGAGCGCCTACCGGGCGCCGCCCGGTAGGCGCCGGCGACGGACGTCCCCAGTGGAGCGAGTCCTTGGATCTGAACATCCCCCGTGCCTTCGAAGAAGCCCGGCCGGGCGCCCACGAGCTCTACCGGGAGCACGTCGGCCCGATGTGGGCGAAGATGCTCCGGACGATCGGGTTCGACCGACGTTGGGTGCGGGGAAAGGGGCCCTACCTCTGGGACGAGGACGGAGCGCGGTATCTGGATTTCATGAGCGGTTGGGGCGTCTTCAACTTCGGTCGTGCCCATCCGGCGATCCGCCGGGCCCTCACCGAAGTCCTCGCCGCCGATCTTCCCAACTGGGCGGCCTTCGACACCCCTCCGCTCGCCGGCCTTCTGGCCGAAGAGCTCACGAGACGGCTCCCGGGGCTGGATCGAGTCTACTTCTGCAACTCGGGTACCGAGGCCACGGAAGCGGCGATCAAGTTCGCGCGCGTCGCCACCGGCAAGCACGGCATGGTCTACCTCAACCGCGCGTTCCACGGCTTGACGACCGGGGCTCTGGCCGTGAACGGGGATGCGGCCTTCCGCGAGGGCTTCGAACCCTCGCTGCCGACGGGCGTGGCGGTCGACGTCGACGACTACGCAGGGTTGGAGCGCGCCTTCGCCGCCGGCGACATCGCCCTGTTCATCTTCGAGCCGATCCAGGGAAAGGGCGTCTACATCCCCGAGGACGACTTTCTGCGTAAGGCGGAGGAGCTCTGCCGTCGCCACGGCGCCCTGCTCGTGTGCGACGAGGTGCAGACGGGACTCGGACGGACGGGAAGACCGTTCGCGTTCGAGTGGGTCGAGGGTCTTCAGCCCGACATCGTCCTGATCTCGAAAGCCCTGTCCGGCGGGTACGTGCCGGTCGGGGCGATGGTCACCAGAACCGACGTGCACGAGGCCATGTACACGTCGATGGACCAGGGTGTCCGGCACGCCTGCACCTTCGGCATGGGAGACCTGGCGATGGCGGCGGGCCTGGCGTCGCTCAGAGTCCTGGACGAAGAGGATCTGGCAGGGAACGCGACGCGCATCGGGGGGATGATCCGGGAAGGGCTCGAGGCGATAATGCCGCGATTCGAGTTCATGTCCGCGGTTCGGCAACGCGGCCTGATGATCGGCATCGAGTTCGGCGAGCCCAAGGCGCTCGGCCTTCGCGGTGCCTGGGCGACCACGCACAGGATCAGCCCGGACCTTTTCGCCCAGGCGATCGTCATCCCCCTCCTCGACGACCACCGCATACTCACTCAGGTGGCCGGCCACCACATGGATGTCGTCAAGCTCCTTCCTCCCCTCAACATCACCGAAGCCGATGCGGAGTGGTTTCTGGAAGGCTTCGAGAAGACGATGGAAGCGCTGCACAGATTCCCCGGACCGGTGTGGGAGCTGGTGAAGAAGCTAGGAAAACATGCGGTAGCGGCCAGGATCTAGCGGCGTGGGCGAACGGGATCGGCCGTCGCGCGGTGGGAGGGACCGGGCCTCCGTGCGCACCGGACGACGCTTTCGCAAGCCTCTCGCCCTGGGGTTGACCCTCTCTGCCGGTCTCCACCTCGCCGCGTACCCGGTGCTTGGTCTGTTGAGCATCCCGGGGCTCCCCCACGACGTGGCGCCGCGCTGGTCGGTAGCGACGCTCGAGCTGCCTCCTCTGGTGAGGATCCCCGAGCCACCGGCGCTCGTGGCTCGCCCGAAGCTGCCCTTACCGCCCTCGGTCACGTTCAACGACGATCTGAGAATCCAGGCCTCGGTCGCTGCTTCGGGGGAGATGGTCGGCGTGGGCCCGCCCCCGGACGTGGCGCTGGCCGGCGCCGATGTGGGCTTCGTGCGCTACGATGTCCCGCCGCTGCTCGGCAACCGCCGCCAATTCGGACGCATGGTGTGGTACTTCTATCCGCTCGAGCTCCAGCGGGCCGGCGTCGAGGGGGCCGTCGATCTCGCGATCTTCATCGACAAGGAAGGGCGGGTCTCCAACGTCCGTGTGGAAGGCTCGAGCGGGTGGCCGAGAATGGATGAGGCGGCCCTGCTGCTGGCTCACCGCATGGAGTTCCTTCCGGCGCTCATGCGTGACCAGCTAGTAGGCGTCTGGGTGCGCCAGCGGGTGTGCTTTCTTCTCCCGAAAAGGGATGCCTCCATGACCCCGGCCGCGGCGACCGCCTCGGGCCGCACGGTCGATCCCTGCTCGAAGGTGACGGAACGCCGCTGAGGCGACGCTCCGTCATCTCTTTCCTGTCTTTCCGGGGCTACTCCGTGCCGGCGTTCCGGCGCTCCATCAGCATCTCGACCGATCGTTTCGGGTTGATCAGCCGTCGCCGGCCGTCCTCGCTTTCCTCGGCTGCCTCCTCGATGAGGGAGATGACCTCCGGAGGCGTGAGCGATGGGTCGAGGGCGATCAGCTTCGCAGCGAGGTTCACGACGTTGGGCGCCGCCATCGAGGTGCCGGAGAAGGGCAGGCGCTCCCCGCCGGGGATGTAGCTTTCGACCTCGAAGCCGTTCGAGTGCACGTCGACGGTCGGCCCATAGCTGGTAAAGCTCGTCTCCTCGCCGGCCTGATCGACCGCGGCAGCCGTGATCACGTTGGGAAGCTCGATCGATGATGGGATGAACTCGTCGAAGGTGGCATCCGTGTCCGAGTTTCCGGCCGCCGGGACGAAGAGGATATCGGGCGCGCTGCTGAAGGCGCGCTCCATCCCGGTGATCATGATGTCGAACACCTCGCGAGCCATCGCCTTCCGTTCCTCGGAGTCCGACCCGATCCCGCTTGTCGCGAACATGCCCTCGAGCTCGGGCGGGCTGAAGCCCCAGCTCATGTTGACTACCCGCACGCCGTGGTGGCGAAGGTACGCCATGATCTCCGTCATGTTGGCGACCCAACGCTCCGCATCCTCCTTGAACATCGGGGGCGGGATCATCTCGTACGGGAAGGCCTGGCGGACCACCAGAACGTGTGCTCCCGGGTTCTCCTCAACCGCGATGCCCGCCACGTGCGTCCCGTGCGAGTAGATGGAGAACAGGCCGAGCTCTTCGATAAACGGCTTCACCTCATCGGGCTGCATCGCCGACATCTGCCGCTTGAGGGCCTGCGATTCCGGGCTGTCGATCCCGGCCTGGAGATCGTTCAGGCCCTTGATCTGTTCCGTCATCTGAGGGAGCCGTGCCCTGGCGGTCTCGGCCAGCGGGTAGAGCGCTCCCGTCGTCTTCGTGCCGTCCCACTCGAAGGCGATCCCGTGAACATCGTCCACGAAGCCGTTGCCGTCGTTGTCCATGCCGTCGAGCTGCTCTGCCTGGTTCCGGAACATCCGGTCGCCGTAAACCTCCGGATCCACACCGGTGTCCCAGATCGCCACGAGCACAGGCTGGGCGTCGGCGCTCGCGCCGAGGTCGACCGACCGGGCTGCCCAGATGTCGGGCTTCTCGGTCCGGTTGCTCTCGATGTATGCCTGCAGGACGCTGACGATCTGTTCCCGATAGGGCAGCACGACGTCCACGGCGGTGCGCATGTTGATCAGGCCGTCGGCCATATCGCCGCTCACGTTGCCCGTCTTCTCGACGGACGGGTCCATCTGGTTCTGGATGATCCCGAGAAAGAGATTCTCGCTGATGATCTCCATCGAACCCTTCATCGCCTCCACGTCATCCTGCACGATGTCCCAGGGCAGCTTCCCGACGGACGCGGCGAAATCGGTTCGAAAGGCCGCGTTGCGTGCCGGATCGCCCTCGGGCGCCGCCTTCGCCGCGTACGCGATGGCGTGCACGACAAGTCCGGACATCAGCTTCGCCGCGGGCTTTTCCTCCAGCTCGCGGATCTTGTCGCTGTACACGAGCGCCTGGTCGAAGTCGCCGTTCAGCAGTGCGAGGCCCTGAAGAAGGCTATAGAGGCTTCTCAGCGTCGCTGCGTCCTCGATCTCGTAGGTTGCGAGCACCTCCCGGGCGTCGACCGCCACGCGCTCCGCGAATGGCATGAACGCCTCGCGCGACGCGAACAGCGCGCTGGGGATGTAACCGATCTCGTAGGTGTGGCGGGGCATATCGTCCTGTGAGCGGACGACCTTCTTCTCTCCAGCGTCCTGCCCGGCGGCTCCCGCCGGGAGCGCCATCAGGGCGGCGAGCAGAGGGATGACGCGGTGCGCTCGTACGGCTTTCACGCTGTACTCCTTTGTTCGTTTCGGATGACACCTCGAGTCAGCTTCAGTCTGACTCCCGGTCGTCGTTCGGTTCAGCTACCCCCTCACCGGAAGCGAGATTCTTCGAGCCCGACACCCGCCTCCTGCGCCACGTTCCGAACAGCGCCGTGAGCAGGCCGAGCAGGATCTCGTCCGCGAACGGCACGAGGTCGGGAAAGACCAGATCACCCATGAAGAGGATCGCCGTGGCCAGGAACAGATATGGAAAACGAAGCCGCGAGGCGTAGCGTACGACCGGCGCACCGACGCCGATCTTCTTCCCGCTCACGTCGGCTCACCGAATCCGGCTGCAAGGACCGGCTTCATTCGGGTTCGCCCTCCATGGCAAACGGGATACTCGAGTTCCAGATATCACGTACGATCTGCCAGGAGCCATCCGGCTGCGCCTTCCAGATCGCCACGTACTTGCCTTCCTCCGTGACGGCGATGCCCGAGTCCTTGAGCGTGCCCGCGAACAGGTACGTGCCCCAGTCGACGGCCATGTCGCCCATCAGATAATGGCCCTCGGAACTGCTGCTCAGGTTGACCGTCATCGCCGCGAAATCCTCCGCCGCGTCGGCGATGATGGCCGCGCGGCCAGCCAATGGCGAGGCGTTGGGCGGCATCGAGACGGCGTCGACGGCGAACAGCATGCCCATGGCCTCCGCGTCGCCGGCATTCGTCGCCGCGTCATAGGCTTCGTTCATCAGCGCGAAGTCCGGCGCCGCGTACTCTTCATCGGCTGCGGTCTCGGTCTCCCGGGGCTGGCAGGCCGCGAGCGTCAGGCCCGCGATCGCGCGAAAGAGGTGGTGAACCGGGTTCTCATCGAATTCTCCTGCGGCTGTGCTCGAGGGACGGCGTTGCAGTTGAATGAAGATGGGGAGTTCGCCCCGCCCGCGTCCATATCAGACCTCCTTTTCCTTCCACCTGCCGCGGCGAAAGAGCAGGATGCCGATGACCGCCGACAGCGAGTAGGCGATGGCGATCGCCCAGTAAACGCCGACCGGCCCCAGCCCCAGGGTCCGGGCGAGGATCCAGGCGAGCGGGAGCTGGAAGAGCCAGAAGATGACGAAGTTGAGCTTCGTCGGGGTGGCGGTGTCGCCGGCCCCGTTGAACGCCTGCAGCATCACCATCCCCCAGGCGTAGAAGACATACCCGTAGCTGATGATCCGCAACGCGCTGGTTCCCGCGGCGTGTGACTCCGGTTCGGAGATGAAGGGTGCGATGATCTGGGGTGCGAAGGTCACGAAGAGCACCGTGATGACCGTCATGAACACCATGTTCCAGGCGCCCGTGACGTACACCGCCCGTTCAGCTCTCTCCGGCTTCCGGGCCCCGAGGTTCTGGCCGACCAGCGTCGCGGCCGCGTTGCTCAGACCCCAGGCCGGCATGATGATGAAGATGACGACGCGGATCGCGACCACGTAGCCGGCAAGGACCGCCGTGCCGAAGCCGGCCAGGATGCGGATCAGGCCTATGTAGCTCGCCTGGGAGACGAGCAGCTGCCCCACGCCGCCGCCCGAAATGCGGAGGAGGCGCCGCACGATGTGCAGATCGAGCCGCACGTCGGATGCTCTGACTCGTAGCCGCCGACCGCGGGAGAGGCCCCAGAACTGATAGGCGACGCCCGTACCGCGGCCGATGGTCGTGGCCACCGCGGCTCCGGTGAGGCCGAGCTCCGGAAAGGGTCCGAGACCGAAGATCAACAGGGGATCGAGGACGATGTTGATGCCGTTGGCCAGCCACACCGAGCGCATCGCCATCGCCGCGTCTCCCGCACCCCGGTATATGGCGTTGTTCAGGAAGAGGAGGACGATGACACCCATGGTGCCGTACATCACGCGGGTATACGTACTCCCGATCTCCACCGTCTCGGGCGTGGCTCCCATCATGCGAAGCAGCTGTGGCGCCCAAATGACGCCGGCAGCTCCGAGAATAATGGAGGTCGCGATTCCGACGGCGATCGCCTGTACGGCGGTCCTGGCCGCGGCTCGCTCGTTCTTCTCGCCGAACCGGCGGGCCACCATGGCGGTCGTTGACATGCTGAGCCCGATCGCGATCGCGTAGATGATCTCGAGCACGGACTCGGTGAGGCCTACGGCGGCGAGCGCCTCGCCCCCCAGACGTGCAACGAAGAAGGCGTCCGCGACCGCGAAGGCTGACTCCCCTGCCATCTCCAACACCATCGGGATGGCGAGCAGCGCGACGGCACGGTTCAGGCTGCCCTTCGTGTAGTCCCGCTCGCTGCCGCTGAGCGCCTCTCGGATGGACGCCCAAAGACCCGAAGGGCTTTCCGGAGTTTCGTCGGGGGCTACGGTGCTCAATCGGCAGCGTCCGGCTCACGGTGGCTCAGACTGGATCCGTCGCGGACCCGGCGTCGGGCCAAGACTAGCCCGGCCGCCTGCCGTCGCGCGAATTCGCCTCGCTGTCAGGTCTTGAATTTGCACGCCTCAAGGTGGGCCTCACGCTCCACGTGACCATCTCGAGGGCCGGTCGCGAGGAGTGCACGCCGTCGTGCCTCCAAGACCGGAGCCTTCAATTCCTGTTATGGCAGGCGGTTACGGGACCGTCGGCCAACCGGCGAAGATCGAGACGGCGCAGGAGGGCCCTGCCATCGGCGGGATCACGGAGATCTCGACCCGATACTTTTTTACGAAACGGGCGCTCGAGGTCGTAATGAGTGAGAAACGAGTCCAGGAGCCCGATTCGATGGACCAGCTCATGGAGCTGCAGTCCCGACTACGCGAGCTTACCGAAGCCAAGAAGGCCAAGTGGCGAGAACTCGGAAGACCTCTTCCCGATAGCGTCTCCCCGGAGCCCTCGGATCCGACGCACCCCGACGCCGCAGATACCGGGCAAAATGGAACGGGGATGGCCGCCTCTCCGCCCGTTGCCGATGCTGTTTCGACGCCCTCCGTGGTCGCCGGTGAGAAGGCCGGTGAAATGGCCGGTGAGACGGCTGGTGACACGGCTGGTTCGATGGCCGGTGGGAAGGCCGAGACGGCCTTCGACGCTGCTCCGGGTCCGACAGACAAGCGCTTCGCCAGGAGGCGGGATGCCACCGCGGAGTGGGGACGGGAGGCGCGCATGAAGGCTGGAGAAGCGCGCCAGTGGGCCGCCGCGTTCTGGCGCCAGGCGGTCGGTCAGGTCCGCGACCTGACCGGGGGGCTTGGAGCCCGCCATCGGAAGCCGAAACCGCGACCGGGTGATCCGGTCACGGCCGAGGAGCTGATCGATGACCGGAGCCTGGGGGCTCGGCTGCTGGGGGCCGCGGTCTTCTTCGTGGGCCTCGTCGCGATCGGCGCTGTGGCTCTCGTCCAGCTCGGGAAGCTCGAGATCCCCTGGCTGGAGGACAACGCGCTCCCCGCTGCGACGGCGACCGCCGGCTCCGGGATCGATGCGGCCGGCGGAGCCTCTCTCACGGAGGAGTCATCAGGGGAGCAGAACGCCGACGACGCTCTGGAGGCCGAGCCAGAAGTGGGAGGCTCCGAGACCGAATCGGTCACGGACGTCGGGCCGGCTGCTTCGGAAGGCTCCTCGGGGGCTCTCGAATCCGAGCCGGCGAGCGTGATCGCGGGGAGCGAATCGGGCTCGAGCGAGACCAGCGAGGCCGTTGCCCGGGAGGTGCTCGAGTTCACACGCCTTCAGGGAGAGCTCGCGTTCCTCATCGGAGAGTACGACATCGTGAGGAACTCGTTCGAGAGCGGCGAGGCTGGTTGTGAGGAGCTGAACACACGCTATGCGAGCGTCGACAGCGCGCACCTTCTCATGTCACGGGTGGTCGCACGCTGGCGTCAGGTGCCGTACCGTCAGGTGAAGGCGTACGAGGAGATTTCAGGGATGGTCGACGGTACGCTCCGGCACTACGCGGCCAGCGGCTGCGGACTCGATCCCAGCGAGCTCCCTGGAGGGGAGTAGTCTACTCTCCTTCCTCGTCGCCCTCGCGAACGATCATGATGTGGGAGAAGAGCTCGCCCGAGTTCATCACCCAGGGCATGTCGCCCTGGCGCTCCGTCGGGAGACCCATCTCCTCGGCGGTCTGATAGGGCGTGAAGATGATCCGAAGTTGGCTGACCTCGCCGTTCGTCTGCCCGGTAGCCGGATCGTAGCTGCCCGCCGGCCCGTTGATCACGTGAAGCACGGCCGGCTGCTCGGGTAGCACGATCTCGCCGGCCTCGACCTCTTCCTCGAGACGCCGGTCTCTCTCCGCCTCCTCCAGGTTCTCCTCACTCAGCTCTCGGCTTCGTGAGAGCAGGGCATGCAGCGCCTCGGGATAGCACGCCACCCTGAAACGCTCGTCGCCGGGCTCGTCTGCGATACAGATCATGCCGTTGGTACCTTCGCGAAGATCGGTGCGCTCGCCCGACTCGTTCCACCCGATCACTGTGGCGTCGGCCCGCATCTCGTCAGGCAGCGGGAGGGTGGCCTCCGCCATCTGAGCTTCGGCGGTCGGGGCCTGGGCCAGCATCGTAGGGGTTTCGACCAGGATCAGGACGAAGAGTGCGACGAACAGCTTCGGACCGCGATGGATGGGGCGCATATGCAGCTCCGGGCATCTGGGGGCTCGTCTTCCCCGAATTACGGCGGGGATGGCCGGAGGATGAGGCCGGCGCGGCCCGTTCGCAACGGCCACGCGCGACCGCTCGCGAAAGCTGACGCGCAGGATCCGCCGCCGCTCAGTCGCGGCTGAACACGGCCCCGTGCGGAGCGGCCGGCCCGGTTTCTCCGTGAGGCCAGCTGGCGCGACGCAGATCCACTCCCGGGCGCCCGGCCAGCGGCTCTCGAAAGCTCTCCTCCAGCTCCAGCTCGCCGGTCTCGTGATCCAGCCGCGCGAGCAGCACCCGGCCGGCCAGTCCTGCGTAGCCCGTGATCACGATCCTCCCTCCGCCCGGCTCCAGGCTGATCCAGTGCGGCACGTCGTCAGGCTCGAGCGTCAGTCGGGCGACCTCCACCGGCCGGCTCGGATCGGTGATGTCCAGGGTCACGAGAGCATGCTCGGCAGGAACCGTGTGTATCCAGAACCGTTCCGTGACGATGGGAAGCGCGCAGTACGTGCCTTCCCTCTGCGGGAATGTGTACACGAGCTCAGCCGATGGCTCCTGTTCGAGGCCGTCGAGTTTGTAGAGGCCGCAGGAGAACGTGGACACGAGTACCGTCCGCCCATCGACCAGCAGCCTCGGCTCGGCCGTGCCCAGGTGCTCCGATCCCAGGGCGCCCGGCTCCAGAACGACCGTGTTCCTCAGGGAGAGATCCGAGAGCCGCCAGACCTGCACCGCCGGATTGAGTGTGCCGGCCATGTCCGTGCTGGTGGTGACGACGCGGTCGAGCCCGGGGACGGTGCAGAGGCTGTAGGGTCGAATCGTGGGATCCAACTCGGGTGCGGCGGCGCTACCTGACCGGATCGGGACGCCGGCCGGATCCAGCTCGACCAGGCCTCCCGTCTCCACGGAGCTGCCGCCCGGGCGGGAGCGTCTCTGAAATGTGGCGAGGATGTTCCCGTTCGGGAGGCGCTCGAAGCTGTGCGGATGGTGGTACTCGCCGGCCTCCGCGAAGTAGCCCGCCAACGAGGGGGCTTCGGGGTCGTTGAAGTCAATGAGGAACGTCAGGCCCGCGTCGAACGCGTTGGCGAGAAGGATCCCGCCCTCGGGCATCACGTGCTCGGTGTGGTGCGCCCGGCCGCCGAGCCCCACGGCAAGGGTCATGACCACCTCCGCATAGGTCGGAGAGTCACGCCGCACGTCGATGACAGCCACGAAATCGCTCTCCGACCCATCGTCATCCGCGGCCCACACGTACAGATAACCCGCCGGATCGCGCCTCTCGGCGGCGGAGCCCTCGCCGCCTGCTGTCCTGCCGGGATCGTCGGCTCGGCTGCAGCTCGTCGAGATGAGCAGCGCGATCCACAGCGCTTGCGCGAAGGGATGTCGTAGGACGCGGATTCCTTTGGTCATCCAACGGCCGCTCATTCGCCTCGCCGCGTCTCCTGTTACCGGGTGTCTCCGGAGGTCGTCAAGAAGACAGCGTCGGCTCTCACGGGGTAACGCGCAACTCGGATCGAACCCGAAGCGTTCTGTGTACACGAAGCCAACGTAGCGCTGCAGATTTCGACAGGGCCTCAGAGGATCAGGACATAGAGGATGAAGCCAACGACCCGACTCGCCTTCCTTCTCGTCGCTCTCGCGACGCTGAGCATTTCAGCCGCCGTTCCCGACGTGCTGGGGCAGGCACCGCCCGACTCGCTGCAGCCAGCGGCCGGCTCGGTCCCGGCCGGCGAGGGCCCGGGCGAGGGCCCGGCAGATGAAGCCGCGGAACCTGCCGAGGAGTTGTCCGCCGACGGCGTTTTCCGGCCCGTCGACGTACCCTCACCCGACGAGTTCCGAACGGCTTCCGGCGCCCCGACCGCATCCTACTGGCAGCAGGACGTGAGCTACGAGATCAAGGTGGCGTTGGATCCCGAGACCCACCGGATCACAGGCAGCGAGAAGGTCACGTACACCAACAACAGCCCGGACTCCCTCTCATCGATCTGGCTCCAGCTCGACCAGAACCTCTTCGAACCAGACAGCCGAGGAGCACAAAGGGCGGCGCGGATGGAAGAGGAAGCTGGCGATGTCCGATTCCAGGGGATGTTCGAGGGCGGCGGCTACGACATCGAGCGGGTCGCCGTCATTCGAGACGAGGTTCCGCTCGAGGTCCCGTACGAGATCGACGGCACGATGATGGAGATCCAGCTCGACCGGCCGGTGCAGCCCGTTGGCGGAGAGCTGGAGATCGAGGTGGACTTCTCGTTCACCATCCCTGAGTCGGGCGCCGACCGCATGGGTCGCCTGAAGGTGAAAAAGGGTACGGTTTACGAGCTCGCCCAGTGGTATCCGAGAGTGTTCGTCTATGACGACGTCACCGGCTGGAACGCGATGCCCTATCTCGGGCAGGGAGAGTTCTATCTGGAGTATGGCGATTTCGACGTCGAGATCACGGTCCCGCGAGACTTCATCGTCGCCGCCACCGGTGAGCTGCAGAACCCGGAGGAGGTATTGACGGCCGACCAGCAAGGGAGGCTGGAGCTGGCGGGCAGGAGCTCGGTGACTGTTCCGATCGTCGAGAAAGACCACGTGGGCAAGGAAGAGTATCGGCCGATCGGGGTGGGCCCTCTCACCTGGAAGTTCCGCGCCGAGGACGTGCGCGATTTCGCCTGGGCCGGCTCGAAGGCGTTCATCTGGGATGCCGGCAGCTGGGACGGGATTCTGGCGATGTCGTTCTATCCGGAAGAGGGTCTCGGGGCGGGCGGTCGTGGCCCCCCTATACCGGGGTGGGAGATGTCGACGGAATACGTCCTCCATGCCATCGAGTTCTACTCCACCCAGTGGTACAGGTATCCTTACCCGGTAGCGATCAACGTGGCAGGGACGGCGCTGGGTATGGAGTACCCGATGATCGTCTTCTGCTCGGTGGATGCTCGCGGGCTCGGACTGTTCCTCGTCACGGATCACGAGATCGCCCACACCTGGTTTCCGATGCTGGTCGGGTCCGATGAGCGTCGATACGCGTGGATGGATGAAGGGTTCAACACCTTCATGAACCACTACTCTCTGACCGACTACGGGGGAGCCGACGCGTGGCCGGCCGATCCGGTGCTACCCAGAAACAGCGCGAGGCTCACCCGATCCGAGGATCTGGCCGAGCCAATCATGACGGCACCCGATGATCTGAGTGAAGACCAGCTCGGTTTCCTCGGATACACGAAGCCCGGGATGGTGCTCTATCTGTTGCGTGAGTACGTGCTGGGCCCCGACGTGTTCGACGCGGGATTGACAGCGTACATAGAGCGCTGGGCCTACAGGCATCCCCAGCCGGCCGACTTCTTTCGGACGATGGAGGACATCTCCGGAGAGGAGCTCGATTGGTACTGGAATTCATGGCTCTACGGCAGCGGCTACCTGGATCAGGCGGTCACGGATGTCGCCCGGCAGGACGGGAACAGCACCGTCACCATCCGCAATCGCGGCGACGCCGTGATGCCGATGGAAGTCCGTTTCGTCTTTCGTGACGGAACTGACGAGTGCCGCAGGCTGCCGGTGGACATCTGGCGCGACGCCGACACGTACACGGTTGAGTTCGAGGGGAAGAACGTTCGGACGGTGCACATCGATCCACGCGGCATGCTGCCCGATGCAAATCGAAGCAACAACGTCCACGGCCGGGGCGTGGTGACGCGCGTGGACGAGTGCTGAGGACGACTGCCGAAGCAGCTCGAGGGGCTTTCTCGCCTCATCAAATCAGTCCGAATGGATGCCGGTCGGCCGCCTGGTATAAGGATGGCGGTTACGAAACTTTTAAAAAACACTCATTGTTCCGCTACGGGGGTTGCACAACAAAAAGATTTTTTTTATCATTGGGCGTGCTCAAGGAGGAAGCACCGGCGAGCCGGATCGCCGCGCCCTCTGACACAAGCACCGGTCGCCCGACTGGCGATAAACCGAAGGGCTTCGGCCCGGAAAACAGACGCCGAACCGCGGATCGGGTGAAGCTGGTACCAGACCGGTGTGGTCTCGAAAGAGAAGCGCAATCGACCGAGACTGAATTGACAGGTGGCAGACGGGTTTACTCGCAAGGGTAAGTCAATCGTCCTCTCAGCCCCCGACACTCTTCGGAGTGCGCGGGGGCTGAGTACATCTAGGTACCTCTGGGCCACAGCGTTGCCCCCGAGATGCCCTCTCAGGCTACTCCCGATGCTCCTGGTTGACCTCCGTCCTATTCGTCCGCCTGCGTCATAGGAACCCTCAGCCCTTCAAGC
>JBDGZR010000062.1:0-15537 GCA_039588495.1 Gemmatimonadota bacterium
GCCTTCTCCGCCCGGTTCTCCATCAACCAGTAGATGATCGGGCCGATGATGCAGAACGTGCCGAAGGCGACGGAGATGAGCAGAGGCCACTGCCAGTTCTCGAACGCGGGCCGCGCCCAGGTCGGAGAGTTGAGCGCCAGGAAGGAACCTAGCCTCGCGATCGTCAGGTTCACGCCGAACGCGAAGGAAAGCTCCTTCCCCTTGAACCACTTCGCGATCGCGGTGGTGACGGAGACGATGAGCGACTCGGCCCCGAGGCCGAAGATGAGCCGGCCGGTAGCCATCACGGCCAGCGAGCCACTGATGACGGTGACCACGGCGCCGACGAAGCACAGAACGCCGAAGATCAGCGTCGCCTTCTTGACGCCGATCCGGTCGATGATGACCCCGCCGATGAGCACCATCACGATGTTCGGGAAGCTGTAGATGGCGTTCAGCAGCCCGATGTTGCTGTCCGAGAAGCCCAACTGCTCCTTGAGCAGGTCGGCGATGGGGCTGACGGCGTCGTAGACGTAGTAGTTGCCGAACATCGCCAGGCTGATCACCACCAGCACGATCCAGCGGTAGGGCGCCGGCGGTGGCGGCTTCAGCGAGCTGTCGGCTGCGCGCCCTTCGGTCATCGGCAGGCCTGGTCAGATGTGAGAAAGTGGTCGTGCCCGGCGGCGGGCTCGGCAGTATCGGTGGGCGAGCGAGCGATGGTCAAGGGCCGTCGCCCCGGCGCGGTCCCGAAGAACGGATCGCCTAATGCCCGGAGATGAACTCCTGGAGGAGCGATGTGGGGGGCACTGCGTTCGGATGGATCGCCACGAAGTGGTTCAGGAGCTGGAGAAGCCGGAACGCCGTCGGGTAGGACGGATGGTCTTGTGGCACCTCGAGCAGCGTGCGTTCGGCGAAGACCCTCAGTACGGCGGGCTCGTAGACGAGCGACGTGTCGAACATCTCGTCCGAGAGATGCTGGAACGGGAAAATGTGCAGGCGTTCGCCACGGCGGACCGACCCCCACCGCGCGATACTGTCGGCCGCGTTCGTCCCGCGGTGTCGGCGGTCGCGCACCGTTCGCCGGATGAGCCGAAGATCCGTGGCCGAGAAGCTCGTCAGCCGGTCGAACGGCAGCATGGCCTGCGGGCAGACATAGATCCGGAACACCTCGCCGGTAGGCAGGCTGTCGAGCAGCCGCGGGTTGAGCGCGTGGATGCCTTCGAGGATCAACAGGTCACGCTCGCCGATGCGGAGCCGCTGACCTCCCTCGGAGTAGCTCTTCCCTTCGACGAAGTCGAACCGAGCCATCGTCACCTCACCACCGGCGACGAGCCGCCCGAGGTGATCCTGCAGCAGGTCGATGCGCAGCGCCTCGAAGGCTTCGAAGTCGTAATCGCCGCGCTCGTCACGCGGCGTCTTCTCGCGATCGACATAGTAGTCGTCGAGCGAGATCCCGAGGGGGCGGATTCCCGCCACCTGAAGCTGGACGCGCAGCCGCGCCAGGGTTGTCGTCTTGCCGGATGAGGTTGGTCCCGCCAGGCAGGCGATGTGGGCTCCGGACTCAACAAGCGCGTCGGCGATACGGGTCACCCGCCGCTCGTGCGAGCCCTCCGCGACACGAATCACGTCGTGGATCGAGCCGTCGACGCACGCTCGGTTCAGGCCGGCCACGGACTGAACCCCGAGGGTCGCCAGCCACCGGTGCGAGGCCGCCGTCATCCGCGTGATGTGATCGGCCGTGTCTGCAGCAGAGGCGTCCCAAGCACGCTCTGCATCCGGATCCGCGACGCTCGCCCTGAGCGACTCTCGCCCGCGCGCCGGCGGGATGAGCACGAGGTGTCCATCTCGGGCGAACAGACGAAAGCCCTCCAACGCCCCGGCATCGGGCAGCATCGGTCCGGCCGGGATGGCGTACAGCTCTCCGTAGGCCACGAGCGGCACGGCCCGCTGGGGCCAGTAGGCCAACAAGTCCGCGGCCAGCGTCCAGCCCTGGGCCGCCAGCCGCGCGCGCGCCTCGGGGACCGTCCACCACTCTTCCCGCAACTCAACTCCCGCCTCGACGAGCTGCTGCATGTGCGCCGCCGCGTGTCTGGCCGCGTCGTCCAGGTCGTCGGCGCCCGACACCGCCAGCAGAGTACCGAAACCGATTGACCGTTCGACGAGCGAGGTGGCTTCGGGCAGCACGGCGCCGAGCGCCTCGAGAGCGAGCAGGGCAAGGCTGCGGCGGACCACCTTTCGGCCTTCGACGGTTCCGGTCGTCACGGCGTGAATCGAGCACGGCGAAGTGACGGGCGTACCCAGCGACGACACATAGGTGTCGATCGTGGCGGCCACGACGCGGTCGCCGTCGTGCGTCTCGGGCAGCAGATCGCCAGCGGGCACGCCGGTCGGCACCTCCCGCTCCTGGCCGTCGACGCGCACGAGCACGCTGCTGTGGCGCCGGAGCACGGGCTCCGGAAGAAGCAACTGATCCAGGGCCTCGGGGCGCTCGCGCAGACGGGCGGCGAACACATCGAAGAACGCTGCCGCCAGGATACGCTGGAGTCGCCACATGGCGCTTGGCGCCGTCCGCACGACCTCTTCGAGGTCTCTGGCGCTTGCTTCCGCCACCGTGCACGGTCCCAGTGCGCGGCAGGTGACGTTCCGCACGTTGCCAGGCGACAGCGCACCCATACTGTCCAGGATGGCACCGGGCCCCTCGCGTGCGAACACGAGCCCCGACAGCTCCAGCTCTACTTCGCCTTCGAGGAGGAGGCCGACGCCCGCGCTCGGCTCGCCAGCCGTGTAGGCGGTCTCGCCGTCGGCCACGTCGCGGAACCTGAACGACGGCGCCAGGGCCTCGATGTCGTCCGGATGCAGGCCGACCGCTCTCAGCAGCTCTCTCAGCCGAGCCTCCTGGTCCGTTTGGACGAGCTCTCGCGTCTCCATGGGAGGCGTCAAGCTCCGCCCGACCGTTCGCGGAGGCAAGTCTCTTCCGCCTCCAGCAGCTGCCTCACTAGCTCGACGCCGGCGCTACGGACAGCCCATAGCTGCCGACTGTCTCGCGCAGGCGGTTCGTGCGGTCCGCCACCTCCAGCACGGTCGCGCTGTAGGACGAAACGGAACTCACGTCCGGGACCCTGAAGGTCAGGAGCATCCCGTCTGCGAGGTCACCCACGACCACGACCGTCAGGGCCGTGCCCGCCTGGTCGAAGTGCATGTAGTGGGACGCGACGGCGTTGGTAACCTGGGTGATCCCGGGACCGTTCACCCGGAAGACGATCGCGCCATCATCGGGGTTCGGCGTTGTCAGGGTCACCGCGAACGTCCCGGCCGTCGGGCCGGTGGGCGGAAGATCGCCGTTTCCATCGCTGCTACAGGCGACCACGCCGACGGCCGAAGCAGCGCCGATCGCAATCAGGGTACACAGCTGCTTGCTCAGCATGACACCGACCTCCTACGAGCCGTCCACGACGCCGGTGCGCACCAGGTAGGCACGAAAATCACCCGCGTCGTAGGATCCGTTGTTGTTGCCGATCGCATCCAGGAAGGTGGACTCGTCCTCGCTCACCGACGCCGGCACGCCGACGACGGCGTCGGCGCAGTCCTCCTCGTCGATCTCGTTCAGGGCCAGTCCGACCACCGGGAAGCCGGGGGCGGCGATCCCGGCCGGGTTGGCCTCGACGATCGTCCCATCCCGCTGGGCGATGAACAGCCTCGCGTTCGTCGAGCCGTCGGTCTCCCGCCCGAACTGGATCCCGCAGGGAGGCTCCACGTCGGTGACGAAGGCATCGTCGAGCACGCTCATATCGGAGTCGTAGAGGATCACCCGGTGGGGGTCGCCCTCCGTCACCGACTCGTGCCCCGTGTAGATGTTGCCGAGCTCGTCGAAAGTCGGGGCGCCGCCCCGCGGCAGCACCTCCGTGAGCACGGGGACGACCACGCCGTCCACCAGCTTCCAGTAACCACCCCAACTCGAGAAGAAGAGCTCCCCCGAGGGCGAGAACCTGAGCCCGAACGCGGCGCCGCCCTGGCTCATCACATCGACACTCTCCAGATGCCGCCCCATGGCGTCGTAATGGTGGATCGAATCGATGGCGGCGAACCACAGGCTGCCGTCCGGGCCCGTCCGCACCCGGCGCGCGTTGAAGACAGAGATGAAATCCGTCACCTCGGCGGCAGGCGATACCTTGTGGATCGTGGAGTTCCCGGGGCTCGGGACGATCATGTCGCCGAACGCATCGAAGGTGAAACCGCGACCATCGGGAACCTCGTCGGTGAAGACGGTGGAGCTTCCGTCCGGAGCCACGCGGTAGATGACGGCGCCGTCCTTGACGAACAGGTCCCCTTCGCTATCGAACTCCATTCGACAGGGTGCGGTGAAGCCCGAGGCAAAAACGGTGGTCGGGTCCCCGGGACCCGGTTCCTGTGCCGGCGCATCGACGGACGCCGCCGTCAGCGCCAGCAGCACGAGTAAGGGCGTCCTTCCTGACATCGCAGGCCTCCTCCCTGCGCTCGTCGGCTCCTGCGGTCGCGGATGTTCTCGACCCCGGCCCGCCGAATCGGCCGGTGGTGCACACAGGTATCCGCCGGCACGGGCAGGGTTGTGTTCAAACCAGGATGATCGAGTCAGAGAGCTGAACCGGAACTCCGGCCAGCCCAGAGGCAAGCGCGACGCGACAGCCGCCGGGAGCATGGTGCCACACAAGAAGCGAGCGGAGAAGCCCGCCTCGTCCTTTCAGTCTATAGGGACGATGCTTCGGGCAATGGCCGATCGCCAGTCGGGAGGGGCTGCACCGGCTCTGTAGGGAAACTGCTTACAAGGAGGGTGCTTACGACGTGACGGGAGTCCGGTCGAACTCGTGCTCCCGCGTGCCCAGAGCGCGCCCGTCAGCCTGCGCTCGTCGGCGACTCCAGCGGCGGAAGCGCGGATTCGATCTCGTTGCGTCGCGCCTCGAGCCAGGGAGGCAGGATCAGCGTCTCCCCGAGGCTCTCCAGCGCCTCGTCGCGCTGAAAGCCGGGCCCGTCGGTCGCCAGCTCGAACAGGACGCCGCCCGGCTCCCTGAAGTAGACGGAGCGGAACCAGAAGCGGTCGATCGGCGCCGTGGGCCTGAGCCCGGCGGCGCGCACAGAGGCGCGGAGAGTCATCTCCTCGTCGTCATCCTCGACGCGCCAGGCTACGTGGTGCACGCCTCCGGTGCCCCAGGAACCTGGGCTGCCATTCGGCCGCTCCCCGATTTCGATGACGCGGCCCGAGCCGCCACCATCGTCCGCCCACCGGTGCCAGCCAGCCTCTTCTCCGAGCGGCTCGAAGCCCATGGACACTTCTAGAGCCTCGGCCGTCGGCGCCAGCTCTCGCTCCAACAGGCGGACGGCGTGCATGCCGCGAATCTGGTTGTCGGCTGGCACAGGCCCGGCCTGCCATGGCGTCCAGGCGCGCTCGTCGTCCGTTTCGACCAACGCGAGCTCGAGGCCGTGCGGATCTCGAAAGGGCAGCGTCGCCTCGCCGAAGCGGGTCTCAGGCTCGTCCCGAGCCACGCCGTGCATCTCGAAGCGCGATTCCCAGTACGGCAGGCTTCCGACCGGAATCGCGAGCGGAATCTCCACGGCAAGACCTGCCCCGCGGCGGGCCGGCGCCATCCGCGGCCAGGGAAAGAAGGTGAGGCCGGTTCCGGGCGTCCCGACGCCATCGGCATAGAAGAGGTGATAGGTGTCCGGAACGTCCTGGTTCACGGTCCTCTTCACGAGCCGCAGGCCAAGAACGCCGGCGTAGAAATCCAGGTTCTCCTGTGGGTGGCCGCAGATGACCGTAACGTGGTGGATGCCGTGAACGGAGGGCTTCATGGCGGACGGGCTGTCAGCGAAAGGCCACTATGGCCGCCAGCCCTCGTGGACCAGGTAGGCCGGCTCTCCTTCATTCTCGTCACCGAGCCGCTCCATCTGATCCGAGAGCCACTCGAGCCATTCGTCGAACTTCTCGTTGCCCTGCTCGCGGCGGACGACCTGCACCCACTCTCGCATCCGGTCCCAACAGGTCTGCGTGACGCCGCCCATGAGCTCCCACACTGTCTCCATGGGCACGATGCGGTGGTGAACCATGATACCGACGGATTCGAGCGTGAGGCTGACGAGCATCGCCGCTTCCTCTTGCTCGGGCGAGCGCCGGAGCTCCTTCGCGGAGCAACCCTGAGGAAGCGAAACCACCATCAGGACCGCCCGCGCGAACTGGGGGTCCGTGAAGGAGCGGGCGAGCTCGATCGCCGCCGTCTCCCTCCGCTGCCGCTGGAACTCGCGGATCTGGACCACGGCGAAGACCACACCGCCGATGACGATGAGCACGCCGAGGATCTCGGCCAGGTTGGCCAGCGTGTTCAGATCCAGGCTCGCAGTGGTATCCATCCTCGACTCGGGCTATCGGGCCAGGGGCGCCAGCATCCCGCACTCCGCCAGCACGGCCCGGAGCGCGTCGATATCCGCCGCATCGTTGTAGATGTGGGGCGCCACCCGAATCGCGTCCCCGCGGACGGAGACGAACACCTTCCGGGCACAGAGCCGCGCCTGCAGCGCCTCCGGGTCGACGCCCGCTGGAACGTGAAGTCCGAACAGATGGCCGACCGGCTCCGGCCCCTCTGGGTCCCGCTCGCCGACGATTTCTTCGATCAACTCGCGGGTGAGCCCGCGGCAGTACGTCTGGACGTTCTCCACTCCCCATTCGAGCAGCTGCTCGAGCGCCTCGATGAACATGGGGATCAGGATGAAGTTCGCCGCCTCGCCCATGTCGTATCGGAGAGCACCGGGGCGATACAGCTCGCTCTGCTCCACGAGAGCGGCAAAATCATCGCTTCCGACCCTGCCCATCCACGTCTCCTCGAGAGGCGTGCCGTCGTCGTAGCGGGACCCGAAGTAGGCAGCACCGATCGAGTACGGCCCGGTCAGCCACTTGTACGCCGCGCAGATCAGCGCATCGGGCCGGACGCGCTGCAGGTCGAACGGCATGGCGCCCACCGCCTGTGTGGCGTCCAGTATGAAGGCGGCCCCCATGTCGCGTGCGTGGGCCGAGATGACATCCATGTCGAACGGCGTCCCATCGGTCCAGTGCACGACGCCCTGGGCCACAACGGCGGTGTCCCCGTCGATCGCCGCCAGGATCGCGTCGTTCCAGGCCCTCGCACAACCCGGCCCGTCGTTGGGCGGGCGAACAATCCTAAGCTCGGCCCCGGCGGTCTCGCACTTCCGGCGCCAGACATGGACGTTCGAGGGAAACTGGCGGTGAACGATGACTACGTTCTGACCCCGTTCCATCGAGGTGTTTCGAGCCACGGCCGAAAGGCCGTAGGAGGCCGACGGGATGATCGCGATGCGCTGGGGGTCCGGCGCGTTTATGAGGCGGGCAAACAGCTCGCGCACGCGATCGCAGCCCGAGAAGAAATCCTCGGTCTGGACGTCGGCCGGCACGGCCGCCCGCCGAATCGCGGCTTCACCCGCCGCCTGCACCCGCCTTGATAGCGGAGTCATGTAGGCGCAGTTCAGGTAGTGGTGATCCGCCGGAAGCGAGAATTCGTCCTTCCGCGTACTCGGCATCGACATCAAGCCCAGTCCCTCCCAAACGCTGTTCGCCGGCCCGTTCCACGGCCGAGCGGGAAGAATGCCCCAATAATGCCCCGAACCTCAACGTAGCCGGATCTCCCGCTCAACGGCTACGCCCCGCACTCCATATCTTTTTGGTGTGAGGTGACACAAGCGCGAGCCGTGACCGGCGGGCGCATGCCGAAGTCATTCCAATGAAGCGATTCTCACGGCTTCCAGCAGTATGGCGCGTGCAGATGTGGAAGGGAGGTTAGGATGTGCTGGAAACGTTCGGCGGCGATGGTGGCGCTCGTGCTCGTGAGCGCGAATCCGGCCCTGGCTCAGCGGCGCCCCGATACCCACAAGGGCTTCTGGTTCAACGTGGGCGGTGGCGCCGGCTGGCTGGAGGGTAGCTCCGGCGGCGTGTTCTACGTGCGCATGGGCGGCACGCCGGTCCGGAAGGCGCTGTTCGGCGGCGAGGTCATTACGTGGTTCCGCGATGGCGCCTCCACCACGAACATCGCGGCCACCGGTCTTATCTACCCGTTCTACGAGACCACCGGGAAGCCCGGCCACGACCTCTTCTTCAGGGGGTCCTTCGGGCTGGCCGCCACCGACGGCGGAAGCACGGGCCTCGGCCTGATGTTCGGGACGGGCTACGACCTGAGGTTGGCCGACAACCTCTACGTGACCCCCAACTTCGACTTCATGGTCCAGGTCTTCGACAACGGCACCTTAACGACGTTCCTCATCACGCTCGGCCTCGGATTCCACTAGCTGGGGTCAGGCCGGATTCCTGGTGAGTGGCCTCGAGTTCGGCGAGCTCGGCCGGTGGCTTCACCTCGACGCTGATGTCGATCCCCTGCTTCACGCTCTGCGAGACGATGCAGAAGTCCTGAAAGACGTCGATGCAGCGGCGCAGACGCGGCCAGTCTTCGGACGACACCTCCGGGCAGATCTCTACCTCGATCGCGCCGACCCTCACTCGGCCGCTCTCGTTCCGGACCAGCTTGGTCCGCACCTCGGTCCGCATTCCGTCGACCGTGACGCGCGCCTTCCGAAAGCAGAAGAGGGCGCTCGCGCTGAGGCAGTTGCCGACCGCCGCGGCCAACAGGCGGGTCGCGTTGGGGCCTTCGTCTTGCCCCACCGGCTCAGGCTCGTCCATCAGCAGCGGTGGAACGCCTGGTCGTCCGAAATCGACCTGAAACTGCATGCCCTGCTGCAACTCCATCGTCAGTTCGAAACCGTGCTCGTCCATCATGACCCTCCGACAGAAGAAGACGCCCGTCCCTCTACCGCTTGAGTGACAAGGCGCGAAGGATAGGTCACGACGTGGATCAGGGGATCAGCGGGAGGTGATCGGTTCCCGGATCAGCACTCCGTCAGGAGCTCATGGCGGAGCCGGACGTGGGCCAGCCGCTCCGCGCGCGTAGGATCCTTAACGAACGCAGTGTATTCACCCACGACGTAGTGGTAGGACATGCGGCTTCTGATGTCCGCCTGTTCGGGAGAGAAGCCCATGTCGAGAAAGAGCTGGCAGACGTAAGCAAGTCGACGCTCGTCCACTCGCCGCACTACGTCGGCCGCTCGCTCATCGTAGAGCGCCCACGCCCGGACGGCTGCATCGTACCGATTGATCTCCTCGGTGACGATGTGCTCCAGGAGGGCGAGAAGCTGCTTCTTGGGCTCACCTTGCGCGTGCACGACGTGAGCGCTGATCTTCTTGCTCATCTCCGTCTCCCAGTACTCCAGAAGACTGTCGAGAAACTCGCCGCGGTCCTTGAAGTGCCAGTAGAAGCTGCCCTTCGTGACGCCGAGCAACCGCGCCATCGGCTCCACTCGCACGGCGTCGATGCCACTGTTGCGGAGCGTCTCGATTCCCTGCACGAGCCAATCGTAGCTGTCCAGCCTTTTGAGCGCCGTGCCAGCAGTCGCCACCGAACCGCCTCCAGAATCTCTTTTGGGGTCGTTCAGCCGTCTATGACGTCCATGCCCATACCACACACCATACTATGGTGTATGCCCACCCAAGTGTATGTCACAGAGTACCTAAGATCAACTCGATTGGATTGCCGACAGATCAGTCCGGTAGTTGGCAGGACCGTTGGATGGCGATGATCTGTTTCGAGATGAGCTCGCGCTCCTTCGGGCCCCAACGACACACACCATCCACCCCGACGATCATCGAATAGGCGAGGATAGCCGAGGGCTCGGCGCAGTCCCCGCAGCCGAAATGCCGGAAGAACCTCCTCAACATCTCCAGCCGGGCTCCATCCACCTCGCAGACGGCGCGCAACGCGGGATCGTGAGTCCGAGACCAGGCCCGCATCGCCGCGTCGTAGCGCATCCTCCCCATGTTGGGGATGTAGTCGCAGACGACCTTCCGCACCCAGCCTTCAACCGTCGGCTCCCACTCGACAATGACCTCGAACGGGGTGGGCTGGTATTGGTGCATCCAGTAGGTCGGCAGCTCCTCGACGAAGGCGTCCAGGTTGTCGAAGTGGTGATAAAACGATCCCCGCGTCACGCCCAGCCGACGGGCGATCTTGTCGATGGCGAGTCCGCCGGGACCGAGCTCACGCAGCTGCTCCAACCCGGCTGTGAGCCACGTTTCCCGCGTCTGTGTCAGCGCTTTTTTGGCCATGGTCGACGCTCGTGTTCCCTCTCCGACATGGGTTCTGCGGCGGCTGAGGCTCGCGTATCGGGCTGGCTGAAGAATATCGCGGCGTCATCCGCTAGCACACGTGCCCACGATTTCTGCCCGAACTGGCGATCGAAGACGCCGCCGACTAACCTCCGCTCGACGTCCCTGGACGGCACCTCGATCTCGTTCCTGGAGCATTCGATGTGGACTGAATCACCCGCCTCTCCGTCGCTGGTCACCTCGCGAAGCTTGGCCACCACCGTCTCGCGAAGCATGGCCCTCTCCGTCTCGGCGGTGATGCTGAACCTGGCGAACCCAGCCGGCGCACCGGCTCAGGTTCCGGGTCCCGGCCCCGACACGGTAAGGGCCGGTCAGTTCGACTACGGGAAGATGTGGACGTTCGAGTACCCGCCCGCGGACTACTTCAGCGAGACCTACGGCTTCACGGCGAATGACTCGTGGTTCGAGCGCGCCCGTCTGTCGGTGCTTCGCATCCCCGGCTGCTCGGCGTCGTTCGTGTCGCCGAACGGACTCGTCGCGACCAACCACCACTGCGTGCGCGGCGCCGTCAGCAGAACGAGCCGGGCGGACGAGAATCTGCTGGACGACGGATTCTACGCCGAGACGCTAGAGGATGAGCGGGCGATCGATGGCTTCTACGCGGACCAGTTGATCGCCATCGAGGACGTGACCGACGAGGTACTCCGTGCGCTGGACCTGGCCACCGATGAAGGGCGCGGGCAGGCACGGGCGGAGGCCTTCGACCGAATCAGGGAGCGAGGCCGTCAGGCTCACTCCGATATGGGCGATTCGATCTGGGTCCAGGTCGTCTCCCTCTACAACGGCGGGCGCCATTCGGCGTACGTGTTCCGGCGCTTCACGGACGTGCGCCTCGTTCAGGCCGTCGAGCTGGAGCTCGGTTTCTTCGGAGGGGATCCGGACAACTTCACTTATCCACGATACGCGCTCGACTTCGCCTTCCTTCGGGTCTTCGACGACGGCGTTCCGTACCGGTCCGAGCACCATTTCGGATGGAGCGAGGCCGGGATAGAGGAGGGCGACATCGTCTTCGTGATCGGCAACCCGGGCCAGACCAATCGGCTCCGGACGGTCGCGCAGCTGGAGTACCAGCGGAGCGTGCAGGTTCCGGCACTGCTCGGCTTTCTCGACACGCGGCTCGAGGCACTGGACGCGTACCGCACCGCCGATCCTGCCGAGGCCGAGGCGCTGGGAATCCGCAACCGGATGTTCAGCCTCTCCAACTCGCTCAAGGCTTCCACGGGTCGGCTCGAGGCGCTCGATGATCCCGAAATCATGGCGAGGAAGCGGGACGCGGAGCGGCAGCTGCGCGATTCCCTGAGCGCGGATCCGGAGCTTGCGGCCAAGTACGGCGGGCTGTTCGACCGGTTGGAGGAGATCCAGACGGAGAAGGCCCGGTACGCATCGGCGTTCGCTGCCTTCCTGGCGCAGACCAACCAGCTATACGCCTCCGCAACCCTGCGCCGAGCTCTCGCTGCCGACGCCTTGCTCCAGGCGAGGGCGAACGGAGCTCCCCCGGATACCGTCGAGCTGCTCCGGCTGGAGCTGGGGCGCATCGGCGACCATCCGGCGGAGCTGGAGAGACGGCTCCTCGCGGCGCGCTTCGCCGACTTCGAGCGCTACTTCGGTCCGGACCACGAGATCACGACGGCCGCACTCCAGGATGCGTCGCCCGAAGCCGCGGCCGCCGCACTACTCGCCGCTTCAGTCCTGAGTGACTCGGCGGCCACCGCTGCCGCGATCGCGGCGGGCGGGCCGAGTCCGGCGGAGGATCCGGCCCTGCGGCTCATCGCCGCCACTCTCCCGGTCACACGGAGATACCGAGCCGACTTCGGGCGGCTCACGGGGGAAGAAGCCGAGTTGGAGGAGGAGCTGGGACGGGCCCGGTTCGCCGTCTACGGCCGGAGCGTGCCGCCGGACGGGACCTTCTCGCCGCGAATCACGGACGGCCGCGTGCGAGGCTACGAGTACAACGGGACCCTGGCGCCGCCGTATACGACCTTCTACGGCCTGTACGACCGGCACATCAGCAACCCGGGCAACGTCGAATGGGCGCTTCCCACGAGCTGGAGCGAACCGCCGCCGGGTCTGGATCTGGGCACGCCGCTCAACTTCGTCTCGACGGCGGACACCTACGGCGGGAACTCGGGCTCGCCCGCCGTCACGGCGGACCAGGCCCTGGTCGGTCTGAACTTCGACCGGAACATCCAGGGCCTGTCGCGCGACTTCATCTACCTGCCGGAACGGGGCCGGAACGTCATGGTCGACGTCCGGGCGATCCGTGCGGCGCTCGATCAGGTGTACGACGCGGACCGGATCGTTCAGGAGCTCCTGACGGGAAGGCTGTTCGAGACGGAGGCGGAGGCAGACGAAGCGGCGGGCTCGAGCTAGTTCTCTCCCTCCCAGCCGGGCCAGGCCTCCTGCAGCGTCGTGCGCGGACCGCGGCCGACGTAGATCGTCAGGTCCCGCTGCTCGTTCACCGCGTAGGGGTGCGTGACGTGGCCGGCCGCCGTCACGCCCTTGAAGTACTCCGTGAAATCGTCTTCCGAGAAGCCGTGCAGGATCATCACCTCGCCCGGTAGGTCACCGGGACCGAAGAACCAGTACGAGCCGACGAAAGCTCTCGCCTTCGGAAGACCATAGGCGGGTCCGTAGAGGTCGATGGCCCCTGCCTCGCCGTAGTTCGACGCCAGGATCGCGGTACGCCGCCTGTCCGCGGGCGGGAGCGCATCGTAGACGCGAGCTATCTCACGGACCTGCTCCTTCCAGTTCAACATGTCGGCGTAGTCCTGGGGGATCCGCTCCTGCGCCCCGACGTTGGTGACGGCCGCGCTCTGAAGGCCTATCGCCACCAGGTAGTGCTCCATCGTCTCCGGCTTCAGGATGGGCAGGCCCATCGGCAGCAGCGCGATCAGGTAAGCGGCCATGATCCCGACGATCCCCCAGCGGACGATCGGCCCCCACCGCGGGGTTTTGATCCCGGCTATCATCGCCGAGCCGGCGCCGAGCAGAACTGGATAGACGGGGCCCGCGTAGTAGCTCTTCCCGTGCAGGAGGATGAGGGTCACGAAGGCGATGATCGCCGTCCATCCGGCGAGGCGATAGCGGCGCCCGAGCCGGCCGAAGCCGAGGCCCGCGGCCCCCACCACGGCGATCGCGAACCCGGCGACCATGCGCGGCTGGTCCAGAAGGAAGGCAACCGCGGACACCCGGGCCAGCTGGGCGCTCCGGAGGTCTTCCATCTGCGTCAACACCGGAAGGCCGAGGTTGATCTGTCCGATGATCGAGGGGCTCCCGATCACGAATGCCAGGATTCCCGCGGCCCATGGCCAGGGCGTGGCCAGCCAGCGCCGCTCCCGGGTCACGATGAGCGCGACGAGCGTGGCGAAGCCGAAGACGAGCAGGCTGAACTTGGCCAGCAGCCCCAACCCCGCGGCCGCGCCGTAGGCGAGCCACCAGCGCGGGTCACGGGTGGTGCCGAGGCGGAGGAGGGCAAAGAGGGCCAAGCTCCAAAGGAGCTGGTCGATGACCACGGGTTGAAAGAGGTTGCCCGACCTGAGGAACAGCGTGCTCGCCAGCACGGAGAAGGCCGCGAGCCCCTGGGCGAAGCTACGGCCGCCGAGCTCTCTGGCCGCGAGGGCGGCGATCAGCAGCAGCGCCGTGCTCATGAGCGCCGGGGGCAAACGGAGCGCCACGAGAGAATCTCCGAGAAGAAACCGGGTGGTCTCGGAGAGCATCGCGATGAAGGGGGGAAAGTCCATGTGCCAAAGCCGTAGGTGCTCGCCCATGGCCATGTAGAGGAACTCGTCCCGGTGGAACTCGTAGGGTCCGAACAGGTTGGTGCCGGCATGGAGAAGGAGCTTCACGGCCGCGAGTGGGCCGACTATCCCCCACGCGATCGGGGGGCGGTCCCCTCGGCCGTCGGGCGAGCTACTTGGCGTGGCCGGCGATGTGCTCTCCGACGAGGATCTTGCTGATCTCCTCGAGCTGGATCTGGTTGGTGCCCTCGTAGATCTGGGTGATCTTCGCGTCCCGCATGAACTTCTCGATCGGGTAATCCCGCATGTAACCGGACCCTCCGAACACCTGGACGGCGTCGGTCGTCACCTGCATGGCCACATCCGAGGCGAAGAGCTTGGACATCGCTGAATAGATGGTGGGACGGCTTCGGGGGTTGGAATCGATATAGCGGGCCGTCGCGTAGATGAGGGCGCGGGCCGCCTCCACCTTCGTGGCCATCTCGGCCAGCAGGAAACGGAGGCCCTGAAAGGCCGAGACCCTCGAGCCGAACTGTTTGCGCTCGCACGCCCAGTCGACGGCGAGGTCGAGCGCTCCCTGAGCCATCCCCAGCGCCTGCGCGGCGACGCCTGGCCGTGAGGCGTCGAAGGTCCGCATCGCCGTGATGAAGCCCGTGCCCTCGCGGCCGATCAGGTTCTCGGCAGGGACGCGGCAATCCTCGAAGACGAGCTCGCGCGTGGCCGAGGCCCGAATCCCCATCTTGTCTTCCGTCTTTCCGAAGCCGAATCCGGGGGTCCCCTTCTCGACCACCAGCGTGCTCGCGCCGCGCGGTCCCTTGTCGGGGTTCGTGAGCGCGATCACCGTGTAGATCTCCGCTTCACCGCCGTTGGTGATCCACTGCTTGAGTCCGTTGAGCACGTAGTGGTCACCGTCCCGGATGGCGGTCGTGCGAATCCCGCTGGCGTCGGACCCTGCCTGGGGCTCGGTGAGGGCGAAGCCGGCGAGACGCCGGCCCGCAGCTATGTCCGGGAGGAAGCGCTGCTTCTGTTCCTCGTTTCCGGCCAGAAGGATCGGCATCGCCCCCAACGCCGTGCTCGCGAAGGCGAGCGCGATCCCGCCGCAGGCTTTCGAGAACTCCTCGGTCACGAGGACCAGGTTCATGGTCGCCGTCTCATCGCCGAGACCGCCGTACTCCTCATCGATGAAGACGCCAAACAGGTCGGCCTGTGCCATCTTCTCGACGATCGGCCACGGAAAATCGCCGCTGCGATCGTACTCGGCGGCAACCGGTCGGATCTCGTTGTCGGCGATCGCGCGCGCCAGCTCGCGGATCGCCTCCTGTTCCTCCGTGAGGAAGTAATCCATCATTTGGAGGGTCTCACGCGGGGTCCGACCAAAGCAGGGGGTGCTGGACCCAGATCTCGCCCTTCTTGAAGGTAACGCGAGCGAGATGCTCGGGAGCGGAGTCCTCGAAGGAACTGACATCCAGCCAGCCGCGCAGGCTTCGCGGCTCGGCGAGTGCCTGCAGCCGCTCGATGAGGAGTACGGCATCCAGGTTCACCTCGCTCAAGGCCACCCGGACGATGCCGCCG